>NZ_GL831062.1:0-6577 GCF_000188195.1 Succinatimonas hippei YIT 12066 | reverse complement strand
CGGCCGGCTCTACTCTCGTGTTTAAGCTCAAGGTTACATCTTCCATGCTCATCCGTAAGCGTAAGCATCCTGCCGTTAGAGCTAAACTGCGGGGTAATGCATTAGGTCGCTGTCTTTTTTGCTTCATCCTGCACAGATGCTCCGATATCTATTATCCGTCAATATATTGAGCAAGCAGAAAACGCTTGATTAAACACTGAGTTTCTCCTCGCGATGATCTCCGCCCTGAAGGACAGGGTTTTAGCCGCTGATCTTTTTTGATAAAGTGACTGTAATGTAAAATGCCGTGCTAACTAAACGCAGCACTTAACATATTAATAAGGGCAAAACTAGCTCGGATAGCCATGGTAAGCTAACATCAAAAAGATTGACAACAGGATCATCAATCCTTAACTCTAAGAGAGTCAATCTTAATTAATTTCAAAGTGATTTTTAATTTTAATTATATTATCAACAATATAATCATCCATTGTTTCGTTTTCAGTTCTAATTAAATACTCATGTAATTTTTTTATAGCTTGATATCCTTGAGTTTTTGAATCCTGGCAAATTACGAAGTCAATAATTCCGCTTTTTACTAATTCACGTGTAGTATAAATTTCATCACAGGCAATGACAAAACGATGATGCTCTCTATCGGCAATAACTGCCGCACCAAGACCAGCAACTCCGGATCCGGTAGCCATATAGACACAATTAATCTCAGGATGCTGCTGAAAAGCTTTCATTGTCTCCTGCTGCGTGATGATATCATTGTCCATTCCTTCAATAATAGTTTCAATATGATATTTAACACCGTCACGGTTAAGCTCGGAGATAAAACCGTCAACTCTGATTTGATGTCCATTATGCACTTTAGGACCTGTGACTATTAAAATTTTTAAATAAGTATCATGCATGCACTTATTTAACATAGCTGCCGCAACTTGTCCTGACTTAAAGTAATTCGGACCGACAAAACAGATCCTCTCACTTGTAGGAATATCATTATTAATAAGAAGAACCGGTAAGTTGCGTTCGTGCAATTCTTTTATCTTATTTAAAATAATTTCATGTTCAACGGTACATAAAGCAAAAGCCTTACAGCCGTGTGCTTCAAGATTTTCAATTGCCTTTAAATGCTTTTGAGGATCCCAGCCTTCCTCTTCTATTAAATAAATATCAAGACCTAAATCTTTATATTCATTACGCGCCTGTTTGATGCCGCGTTTTATATCATCAAAAAAAGGCGAGTTAACGCTAGGAAGCAAAATTCCGACACAGTTAAGATTCTTCTGGCTCGACAGTGCTCGCCCGGCTCGATTGGGTATATATCCTAAATCCTTTGCAAGCTGCTTTATTCTTACAGCGGTAGCTTTACTTACCTCGCTTTTATCATTTAAAGCACGAGACACCGTACCTACGGAGACACCGCAAGCCTTTGCCAAATCTTTTAACGCAACCGTCATAAATCAATCCTTAGAAAAAAACGCATATTGCAAACGTTTTCGTCAATATAAATATATAACATCCGTCTTTTTAAATATAAAAATTAATTATCAAAATGAGAAGTCATCGATCATTTAAACATAACTTTGTAAAAACACTTACTTTTCGCACGTAAAAATTCTAAAAAATACAAAAAATTAAGCGTCCTTACGTAAATTCCGCAAATTATGCATAGCAGTTTTTCCTTCTTTATCTATAGAAGGATAAGTGTTATACTATTAGAAGATTTAACGTTAAACACAAAATAAAAATGTTACCGAAGATCCTTGATATTACTCCGGCTCTTGCCTTTTTTATAACTTACAAAATCACCTCTGATTTAATTACAGCTACTGCTGTGATTGTCGGCTGCTGTCTTATTGCATTTGCGCTTCAATATGTTTTTTGGAAAAAAGTTTCCCGCATGCAGGTTTTTGTATGCGCTGCAGTATTGCTTTTCGGTTTGCCTACAGTTCTATTAAACGATCCGCAAATTATTAAATGGAAAGTGACTGTTGTAAATCTGATTATGGCAACTGCAATCTTGGTTTGCCAGCATATTTTAAAGCGTAACCCTTTTTCTTATCTTTTCGGGCAGGAAATTCCTCTGCCTGAAAATCTTTGGCTAAAACTTGGAACCTGGTGGATGATATTCTTTGTTTTCGCCGCCATGCTCAATGTCATAATTGCTTTCTTTTTACCGACACTGTTCGGCATCGACGCAATAACCGCAGAATCTCTGTGGGTTGATTACAAGACATTCGGCAATGCAATTTTAAATTTCGTATTTGCCGTAATCTGCATCCTTTACCTGATGAAAACCAATCCAGAGATTTTAGCTGAAGTAAAAGATCTAAAAAAAGACAACAAACTGACAAAATAAGGAATAACTTATGCCTGACATGAACTTTGGCAATATCAAGTATGCAATCATCCCGGTTGCAGGCTTGGGTACAAGACTTCTTCCCGCGACAAAAGCCATTCCTAAAGAAATGATGCCGCTTGTCGATAAACCTCTCATTCAATATGTTGTAAGCGAAGCAGTCAGTGCCGGAATAAAAAATATCGTTTTAGTAACACACTCTTCAAAAAATGCAATTGAAAACCATTTTGATACATCTTTTGAGCTTGAAGCCACTTTGGAAAAGCGCGTCAAGCGCCAATTGTTAAGTGAAGTTCAAAACATTATTCCTAAAGACGTTACTATCATGCACGTACGTCAGGGTGAAGCCAAGGGCCTTGCTCATGCTATTAAGTGCGCTTTCCCTATTGTCGGCAAAAATCCTTTTGCTATTTTGCTTCCTGACGTAATTATTGATGACGCCGCATCCGATTTAAAGAAAGATAATTTAGCTGCCATGATTAAGCTTTTTGAGGAAACCGGAACATCTCAAATCATGGTAGAGAAAGTTCCGCATAATGAAGTATCTTCATACGGTATTGTAAACTTAAACGGCGTAGACCCTAAACCCGGTCAGGACGTACAGATTAAGAGTATAATAGAAAAACCGTCAATTGAAGAAGCTCCTTCTGATTATGCTGTTGTAGGACGTTACGTTTTGTCCTCTGAAATCTGGCCGCTCTTTAAACGTACCCCGTTAGGAGCAGGTGGTGAGTTCCAGCTTACCGATACCATTGAGCTTCTTATGCATCTTGAAGATATTCATGCATATCCTATCATCGGTCACAGCCATGACTGCGGCAATAAAGAAGGTTATGTCAAAACATTTATCGACTATTCTTTAAGGCACCCGTCTTTAGGTAAAGCCATCACGGAATATGTCAAATCTTTAAAGCTTTAAATTAAAGACTCCTCAAGGAGCCTTTAATCTATACGAATTTTTTACTATGACAAAAATGACTCAAGACAAACTCAAGCAAACTTTTCGGCAAATGGATAAGGAAGCTTTGAGTACTTTGATAACTGCTGCAATCATCACTGTATATTTCTGGCTTACTGTTCTTATTTTTAAAGATGATATTTCTCTAACCTTATTCTCAATGCCTCTATGGTTCGTTCTTTCATGCATCGGAGGCTATCTTCTGTCAATCGTTGCGGTAATCATTTTAGTGCGAAAATTTATGAAAAACTTTTCTTTAACGGATTTTGATGATGAACGTAAACAGCATTAATCTGCAGACTTTTATTCCGGTTCTGCTATTTTTATTTATTTTACTGTGCATTGGTTTTTATGCCGCTCAATCAGTTAAAAATAATAGCGATTTTCAAAAAGAATACTTTTTAGGCAGCAGGAATCTCGGCGGCGTTGTGCTGGCCATGACTTTAATTGCCACATACGGATCCGTCAGCTCTTTCGTATCAGGGCCCGGTATCGCTTGGGATCTTGGTCTTGGCTGGGTTGTTTTTGCCGCTCCGCAAATTATTACCGGTTTTTTAATTTTAGGAGTTGTCGGTAAAAAAATGGCCGTACTATCCCGAATTACCGGCTCGCTTACCGTAATCGACATTATTTATAAACGATTTAACAGTAAAACCTTATCGTTGTTGCTTGCTTTAGTCTTGCTGATTTTCTTTACTGCAATGACTGTCGGACAATTTATCGGAGGCGCTCAAATTTTCGCCGCTATTACAGGTCTTGATTACAAAGCCGGCTTAATACTGTTCGCTGCAGTTACGGTGATCTATACATCTGGAGGATTTAAAGCTGTAGCATTAACCGATGCTGCCTGTGCAATTTTAATGCTAACCGGTATGTTTCTACTTTGCGGTATTATCTTTGATGAAGCTGGCGGCCTTGATTCAATTATGAGCAAAATCTCCTCAATTAATTTAAATTCTGAAGGAGTAAGCCGTAATCTGCTGCCCGATGCCGACGGGGCTTTGCCCTATACTCTGCTTTTCTCCGCATGGCTATTAGTCGGATTCGGAACTATCGGTTTGCCGCAATCTCTGGTTCGCTGCATGAGCTATAAGCAAACATCGGATCTGCATAGAGCAATGATCATCGGAACCATCATCTGCGGCGCTTTAATGATCGGAATGACGCTTTTGGGAGTTTTTGCGCGAGCTGTGATTGAAGAATTACCGCAAAACGGCACGGACAGCATAATTCCTACTCTTATCGTCACCAAAATGAATCCTTTTCTTGCCGGTGCTACTTTATTAGGACCTCTTGCCGCAACGATGAGTACTGTAAGCTCTTTATTAATAGCGGCAAGCTCTGCAGTAATTAAAGACATATACGGAACATTTCTTGGTAAAAACTCTGCCGATCATTCCGGTAAAATCAGGACTTTATCCATCATTACCACATATACAGTAGGATTAATTGCCTTATTATTGGCCTTATTTCCTATGGACATTGTTGCCTGGGTAAACCTGTTTGCTTTCGGAGGACTGGAAACTGCATTTTTAATGATTATATTGCTGGGACTTTTTTGGCAAAAAATGAATACGTTAGGTGCTTTTTTAAGTCTTGGTGCCGGTTCAATTTCCTATATAACCGTCATGTCTTTGCATATTAATTTCTTAGGTTTTCATAACATTGTAGTCGGTCTGTTCTTTGCTGCCGTTTTTGCAGTAATCGGCAGTTATATCGGCAAAAGCAATGATGAGAAAACTTTAAAAACTTTCTTTCCTCATAAATACTGATCTGCTAATTAACGTTCATATCAAAAATATAATTATATTGACAAAAATTATCGATATGAACGTTTAAATCTAAAAGATTTTTTATTAAATTATTTTCTGCTTTCCAAGCTTAAACGGCATGGCTTATACCATTAATTTCAACTCTTTTATTCTCAGCATAACAGCATGGATAGAACAACAAGATACAAAATCAGAAATAATTTAAATTACATCCTGCACCATGATGCCACAGGCGGCATCATTATGATTGCTCTTACGATCATCGCTTTAGTGTATCAAAATTCACCCTACGCCTTTAATTACCGCAAAATCCTTGAAGTCAAAGCCGGCTTTGTTTTTGGTGATTACTCGTTAATCAAACCGATCCTGTTATGGATTAATGACGGCTTAATCTCTTTATTTTTCTTTAGTATCGGACTTGAACTAAAACACGAGTTTATTGAAGGCCATCTCTCTAAGCCTAAAAATATTGCTCTGCCTGCAATGGCGGCATTAGGCGGTATTCTTATGCCGTCATTAATATTCTTCTTATGTAATATCGGTGATGATTTTGCGTTAAAAGGCTGGGCGATTCCTACAGCTACTGATACAGCGTTTTCCCTTGCAATCTTGCTGTTTTTAGGCAATAAAGTCCCATCGTCTCTTAAAATTTTTCTATTATCGCTTGCAATTTTTGATGATATCGGAGCTATAGTTATCATTGCTATTTTCTATACTGCAAAATTATCAGTTTTAGCTTTATGTTTTGCTGTTTTATCCATAATAGGGCTGTTATGTCTAAATTCCTTCGGAGTAAACCGTAAATCTCTATACTTTATTTTCGGATCTCTTTTATGGTTATCAATTTTAAAAAGCGGAGTACATGCAACATTGGCCGGTATTATTACCGCTTTCTTTATTCCATTAAAAAAACATGACGGCTCACCGCTTGTAATGGAAATTTATGATAGCTGTAAAGTATGGATAGCCATTATCATCCTTCCATTATTTGCTTTTGCCAATGCCGGTATTGATTTATCAGGGATCACGGTCAACAAACTTTTTTCAGGCGTCCCGGTAGGAATATTTCTCGGGCTTTTTTTAGGAAAACAAATCGGCGTATTTTTAATGTCATATATCTGTGTTAAAGCAGGTCTTTCACAAATGCCCGAACAGGCAACATGGAAACATATCTATGGAGTATGCATACTGACAGGCGTCGGTTTTACGATGTCCATGTTCGTTGACGGTCTTGCTTATTGGGGAAGCTCGGTTTTTGCATACGCAGACTCTTTTGCAATTATTTTAGCATCCGTTTTTTCAGGAATTACCGGATATATTTATTTAAGATATTTTGCTGACAAACAAAGCTATATTTTTCAAAATCTCATTATTCCTAAAATAAAAACGTTAAAAGAGACAGGAAAGAAATTAAGAGGTTAAAGCACACAGTTTGTCTTTAAAAATCGAGTAGGGGAGATCTAGCGATCTGCCCCTCTCACACCACCCACCGTGCAG
>NZ_GL831061.1 GCF_000188195.1 Succinatimonas hippei YIT 12066 | reverse complement strand
CTATTGTGAACAAAAAACAATCCACTAATATTCCTGCCCCAAATATAAAACTTCAAAAGCAGTTAAATAAGTGGATTGGTTCATTTAATTTAAATCAACTTGTTATTATTAAAGATGATCTGTTTTAATCATCTTCTTTCTTTAATACTGAAATCAAACACACCTCTTGTACTATCAAAATAACACCGTGCTTCCATTCCTATGGTTAAATTAAATGAGTTTTTGGCTTCAAACGGTAAAATTACCTCTACTGTACCAGCTTGGGACATATGATAATCGACACCAAAAGATGAATAATCAAAAGTGCTTGGGTGAGTCAAAGATTGTTTTGCGATTTCTGCACATACAGTTTCAAATCTTCCGCTGAAGCGACCTTCTGCTAAATATTCACTATCTGATATAGGCTTTTCCTTACTTTTTATATCGTTATCTGTCATATAAAATCTTTCACCATTTTTACACCCAGCCCAAAAAACCATTTCTTTTTTAGGAGTGCTTCTATTATCCGAAAGATTTACCTCTGTAACTATGTCACATTTGTCAGAGCTTGCAACTAATAACGCAAACTCTGGCATAAGTTTATTCATGGTTTCAACATTTTGCTTGCCCCATTTCTTATAAGTCTTAGGAAAAGCCTTTTGAGTATAAGAAACTATTGCACCATCAGCAATTTTAGAAGCAAGATCTATTTTCTTTTCTTCTTGTTTTTGTTCTTGTTGTTCCTGAGTTGTTGTAATATCGTTTTGAGTCTGTGTTTGTACCTTTGTCGGCTTATCTATTACAGCAATCATAAATAGAGGTAACCACAACACAAACAAGAAAACACTACAAAGAACTTTACCAGCCAATGCAAATCTTCTGCTTTTCCATAACAAAATCAAACCAATAGGATAAATAAAAAGTAATGCAAGTAAAATAAACCAGCCCTTTTTATAAAAAGGATCGGCATCATCGGAATTTGACGAAATCTTTGCATTTCCAATAGTTGTTGTTTTTCTAATTTCAATAAATTGTTTGTTATCAACAAAATTAGAATTATTTGAACTCGAAGAGTTTTGCTCTTTCCCTTCAGCAATTTCACCAAGAATAATTGGCTTCTTCTCTGGCTGTTTATAGGAATCTAAATTAAAATTCTTCTTAATAAAAGCTTCATACGCTATAGAATCAAGCTGAATTAAGCTTCTTTTCCCATCACGAAAAACAACATCAACTAATTGAGAATCATCACCTTTTGAAGGAACTACTTTATAAGATTGTATATGTTTGAGGTCTAAAGGAATTTCTATATCATTTTCATCAGCTGGAATATCTATCCCCGCAGCTTGGCGCTTTGTTGCTAAAATTACAGACAAAATAGTATTATCTATAATAACAAGACCTTCATAATCACCTGCGATAACTTTATTATTTGCAGACATAGGAACACCCGAAATATACAAATACGAACAAAATGACAAATCATTTTAACTATTAAAAAGATATAGCAATGATGTTTTTATGATGGACAAGATGATGGTCAAATTTAAATAATTAATTAAATAGCTTATAAAAACGTTATTCTTCGGCTCTCCCCTTTGAAATTTACAGTCTAGGTAAAATCGTCTTTAGATTTCTCTGCGCAAATCATCCCCGTGCGGTTTGAGTGCTTCTT
>NZ_GL831060.1:834-33245 GCF_000188195.1 Succinatimonas hippei YIT 12066 | reverse complement strand
TAAAACCAACAGGATATTTAACTGTTTAACGATGTTTTCTTGATCCTTAAGATCATTGCTATGGTGCTCATTTGGATAAAAAGGTGCATGGCATGGCGCATTTGCTGAAGTCTTTTGTATAATCTTAAAAAACTTTAGGAGAAAATCGTGGCCGAGAATTTAGTTGGCAAACCGATAAAGTCAGCGGTAATTGTGTCAAAAGTTTATAAAAGACAGGTATCCGGAGCCATATATGAAATTGCCTCCTTATTAAAAAAATTAGGTGTTGAGGCATATCTTGATCAAAATACCTCGGTAGGATTCAATATTCCTGATATACCATGCTTATCGCGTAAAGCTATAAAAGAAAAAGATTTGATTATTGTGGTAGGCGGTGACGGATCCGTTTTAGGAGCTGCGCGTACTCTTGTTGATCTTCAAGTTCCGGTTCTTGGAGTAAATCGCGGTCATTTAGGCTTACTTACTGATGTAAGCCCTGCAGATCTTGAAGAAGCGTTGAATAAAATTGTGCGGGGACGCTATACGAAAGAAGAGCGCATGATCCTTGATATGCGCGTATTTCGTCAAGATGAAGACGGCGCCGGTGAACTTATCGGACAGTCTCTTGCTACTAATGAGACAGTTATTCATTCGGGCATGATGGCGCATATGATGGTTTTTAAAGTGACGATTGACGGAACTTACATGTATACGCTGCGCGGTGACGGCATAATCGTCAATACTCCTACAGGATCAACTGCTTATTCATTGTCAGCAGGCGGTCCTATCGTGGAGCCTCATCTTGACGTTCTGTCCTTGGTTCCGATGTTTCCGCAGTCGCTTAACTGTTCGCCTATCATTATTCCCGGCAAATCTACGGTGCGAATTGATTTTGCTTGCAAGGACGATTGCGTCGAATGGGTTAATATCAACTGTGACGGTCAGGTGACGGTAAGAGCTGATACCAAATGTTCGGTACTTATAAGACAGCATAAGACCCCGCTTATTTTAATTCATCCTGAAGGATACGATTATTACAGTATTTTGCGTCAGAAGTTAGGCTGGGGACAAAGTCTTATTTAGGAAACAACTTAATTTAATGTTTAATAAGGGCATGCTTTTTAATGTTAGAACAACTGTGGGTAAAGAATTTAGCTTTAAGCTCAAGTCTTGAAATTGATTTTGAACGCGGAATGATTGCGGTAACGGGAGAAACCGGCGCTGGTAAGTCTTTAATTATCGATGCGTTAAGCTTAGCGTTAGGCGGAAAAAGCAGCAGTTCAATGATAAGGAACGGAAAGGACAGACTTGAGGTTAGTGCGACATTTTCTTTAAAAGATTGTCCGAAGGCTTTAGAGAAAGTTAATGCTTTAGATCTTGAAAATGGGGAGAACACGGTTGTTTTACGCAGAGTTATAGCAAGAGACGGCAGATCTAAGGCTTACATCAATGACAGACCGAGTGTGCTTGCCAATGTTAAAAGTCTTGCCGGTGATTTGGTGTCAATTCATGGACAGCATGAAAGCGTGAAACTGATGGATGAAGATGTACAGTTGTCGCTTGTAGATGTTTACGCAAAAGATGCTGAACTTTTGAAGTCGGTTAACAGTGCTTTTTATAAATACGCTAAATTGCGCAGTGAACTTAATGAATTAGCGCAAAAACAAAGACAAGGCGCACTTGAGTATAAAAGCAGGCGCTATGATTTGGATTTGCTAAAAAAACTTGACTTAAATGCAGGCGATTATGAAAAACTGGAACTTGATTTTGATAAACAGATGCATTTAAGCAAATTAAAAGGAGTTTTGGGCACTGTCTATAATTTTATATCAGGTGATGAAACCGCCGTTTTAGGTAAGCTTAACTCTGTAAATGATGAGCTTTTAAAACTTATTTCTCTTGAGCCTAAATTAAAAGAAATAAATGAAGCATTGGAAAATGCTGCGTCATATCTTGATGACGCAAAGGAGCGAGCTTCTGATATTTTAAGCGGATACGATGAAATATCGACCATCGATTTAGAAGAAAAAATGTCTTCAATTCATGATTTGGCAAGACGTTTTGGTGTTTTGCCTCAAGAGCTTTATAAAGTTAGGGAAGAACTTGAAAACAGTATTGAAGAGTTTTTGTCGCTTAAAGAAAAAATCAATCTGTTGACTTTAAAAGTTAAAGAAGCACGTGATGAGTATGAAAGGCTTTCCGATGAATTAAGTGAGGTACGGGTAAAGGCTGCTCTTAAAATGGAGAAAGAGGTCAGTGAAAGGATTAAGAGTCTGGCAATGCCTGATGCCGTATTTAAAATCGAGATTGAAAAAAATATTGAAATAAAGCCGCAGCTTAACGGACGCGACAGCGCTAGATTCTTGTTTTCGGCAAATTTAGGACAAGAACCTAAAGAGTTAAAAACTGTGGCCTCGGGCGGTGAATTGTCCCGTCTTGCTCTTGCAATTGAAGTTTTGTCATCAGGCAAAAATTCAACCCCGACTCTTATTTTTGATGAAGTTGACAGCGGTATTTCTGGAAGAACTGCAGCAGCAGTCGGCAAGTTGTTGCATGAGCTTGGCAATGCCGTGCAGGTTATAGCTGTTACACATTTGCCGCAAGTTGCCGCAAGTGCGCATAGTCAGCTTTTGGTCAGTAAGTTTAATCGTGATGACGGTGTGGTTTCCGAAATTAAAACGCTGGATCATGCAGGTCGCGTTGAAGAAATATCTCGCATGATTGGCGGTAATGTCATTACTGAAGCCACAAGAAAAAGTGCCCGAGAGTTATTAGGACAGTTTAGCCGTGATTGAAATTGTTGATGTTACTGACAACGATTTAGTTGACATGGCAAGAATTGAGTCAGCTTCCATCGTTCACGAAAGTCGCTCTGACGGCTATGCGCCGAGTATTGAGGAGCTTATTTCTCTTTGGGGCAACAGATTTTTGTTTAAAAGCCATAAAGCTTATTTGTTAAAAGAAAACGGTGCGGCAAAAGGAATGATGGGAATGCAGCTGCCGCTCAAAAAGGGAATTATTACGGCTTTGTACATTGATCCGCAGTTTTTTCGCATGGGATACGGAAAACTTTTAGTGGCAAAAGCAGAACAGGTAGTTGTAGCAAACGGCGGAAATTCTCTGGTTGTTGAGGTACAAAAGCACAATTTTAGGGCACAAGAGTTTTATAAGAGATTACAGTTTGTTGAAACTAAAGTAAAATTTACACATCTTATAGAATTAAAAAAGGAGCTGGTTTAAATGCTTAAGGTCGGTATTGTCGGAATTAGCGGAAGAATGGGGCATGTCCTTTGGGATTGCTGTCTTGGCATGGATAGCCTTAAAGTCGTATGCGGTATTGATCGCAACACTGACGGTGTTCCGGTAGGATGCAATGTTGAAGTAGTTGAGAATGTAAACGATCTTAAGACCGTTCCTGACGTGTTTGTTGATTTCACTCGTCCTGATTGCTCTTTAGAAGTGTTGAATTTTGCCAAAGAGCATCATATAAGCTATGTTCTCGGAACTACCGGATTTAGTGAAACCCAAAAAGCCAAAATCAAAGAAGCTTCAAGACTTATTCCCGTAGTTTTTGCGGCTAATTTCTCAGTCGGAATTAATATTTTGTTGTCTTTAATAAAAAAGACCGCAGAAATTATGCAGGATGCCGATATTGAAATAGTTGAAGCACACCATCGTTATAAGGTTGATGCTCCGTCAGGAACTGCGCTTGCCATGGGTGAAGCGGCAGCTGCAGGACGCAATGTCAACTTAAATGATGTCATGGTGGCAGGACGCAACGGCGTAACCGGTGAGAGACAGTACGGAACTATCGGATTCTCGTCTATTCGCGGCGGTGATATTGTTGGTATGCATAACGTTATGTTCTGCTGTGACGGTGAAAGAGTTGAATTAAATCACGTGGCTTCAAGCCGTGCAACTTTTGCCCGCGGAGCTTTGCGTGCTGCAGCTTGGCTTGAGGGTAGAAAACCCGGACTTTATACTATGAATGATGTTTTATCTTTGCAAAAAGACTAAACGTCTTTAATTTCGTATTTTTAGTTGAAAAGCTCTCTTATATGGAAACAAGAGAGCTTTTTATTTTGGCGGGTATTAAGCGTTAAGCTTTAAAAGATTGTCGTTATCAAAATAATCAATCTTCATGGCACGGCGGACGTCACGCATGGTGTCTGCAGCAGCGTCTTGGGCAACTTTAGTGCCGGTTTGCAAGATATCGTAAACATCAGGAAGCTTTTGTTCCCACATTTTTCTTTTTTCAAGAATAGGGCGCAGCTCGGTCTGAATAACATTGTTCAAGAATTTCTTAACCGTCATATCACCAAGTCCGCCTCTGCGATAATGCTCTTTTAGTTCTTCAAGGCAATTATATTCAGGCAGGAATTCGGCAAAGTACTCATCTTTACAGAAAGCATCAAGATAGATAAACACCGGATTACCTTCTGTATGACCCGGATCGTCTTTCTTGATATGGGTCGGATCGGTAAACATTGACATAATTTTCTTCTTAATTACGTCAGGCTCATCGGATAAGTAAATGCAGTTGCCAAGAGATTTACTCATTTTTGCCTTACCGTCAATGCCTGGTAAACGCAGACATGCTTTATTGCTTGGCAATACGATTTCAGGCTCGACTAAGGTTTCACCGTATATTTCATTGAACTTTCTTACGATTTCACGGCATTGCTCGATCATAGGCTCTTGATCTTCGCCGACAGGAACTGTCGTGGCGCGAAATGCGGTGATATCTGCAGCTTGGCTTACCGGATAACTGAAAAATCCTAAAGGAATGCTTGCTTCAAAATTTTTCTGTTTAATCTCATTCTTTACGGTCGGATTGCGTTGGACACGTGCGACGGTAACGAGATTCATGTAGTAGAAAGCAAGTTCAGCAAGCTCTCTTACCATGGATTGGATAAAAATACATGATTTGTTCGGATCGATGCCGCAGGACAGATAGTCAAGAGCGACCTGCATAATGTTTTGACGAACTTTTTCAGGGTGTTCAGCGTTGTCGGTTAATGCCTGGGCGTCAGCAATCATGATAAAAACTTTATCGTAATTACCGGAGTTCTGTAAAGCAACGCGCTCTTTAAGGGATCCTACATAATGACCGACGTGGAGACGTCCTGTAGGGCGGTCTCCGGTTAAAATTATTTTGCTCATAAGTCTCTTCTATTTAATATTTTTTAATTTTGCTCGGATATCCTAAGGCCGTTTTTTATTGACGGCAGATAAAAAGAATAGGGTTAAATTAAACGAGCTTTTTTTTGCTGGGCATTACTATATCACAGATATAGCAAGCTTTTTGTATGTTAAAGGATATCGCTTAAAAATAATCGTTGTTTTGCGTTTTGAGATTTAGACAGGGAAATAATTTTGTTAAGAGACATATAAAATAAAACCCTTAATCAAAAATAATTAAGGGTCTTTCATTAAAAGCCGCAAGTTCATGCGGCTTTATAGTAAATTCTTTCTTATAAGGAAGAAAGAATACCGCCGTCAACAGCAATAAGCTGACCGGTGATAAAGTCAGCAGCCGGAGATGCGAGGAACAATACTGCACCTGCAACTTCTTCAGGCTTGCCCCAACGGCCGGCCGGAGTACGGTTGCAAATGAAGGAATTGAACTTCTCGTCTTCGATAAGCGGAGTGTTCATTTCAGTTGAAATGTAGCCCGGGATAACGGCGTTGGCCTGAATATTGTGCTTAGCCCACTCAATAGCGATAGCCTTGGTGAACATCTTGACGCCGCCTTTTGATGCTACATACGGAGAAATGGTCGGACGAGCAATTTCAGACATCAAGGAAGCAACGTTAACAATCTTGCCGCCGCCTTTTTTCTTCATCATCTCAAAGCAGTTCTGAGTGAGGAGGAAAGTACCGGTAAGGTTGATAGCGATAACCTTGTCCCAAGTCTCAATCGGCATGGTTTCAAGCGGTCCGCGGAGGTTGACGCCGGCGCAGTTTACCAAAATATCAATGCAGGCGCCGTCAGCTTTAATGCGAGCAAAAGCTTCATCAACAGAGGTCTTGGAACCGACATCGCAAGGAATTGCGTGAACGCGGCCTTCGTTGTTAACATCGATTTCCTTGGCTGCCTGTGCTAACTTCTCGGCATTGCGAGCCATGATATAAAGTGTTGCACCTTCTTTATAAAAGAGCTCGGAAATAGCACGGCCGATACCGCGGCTGCCGCCAGAGATAAGAGCTGTCTTGCCCTGTAAAATCATCTTAAATTCTCCTTAAGTATGCACTATTAATACATTTCATAAGCCGGATCGAGTACGGCTAAGTCGTAACGACGGCTTTCAGGTCTGAATGCGGCAAGGCACCATAAGTATGCGTTGCGGCATGAAGGGCTTGCGCAGGTCGGATGATAACCGCGCGGAGCGATAACCATAGATCCTGAAGTTACCGGATGTACAACAGCATCTTCAAGACCGCCTGAGTGCAGGTAGCTGATGTGGAAACCGCACTTTGGAGCCGGCATATCGAAGTAGCAATAAGCTTCTTCAAGATCTTTATCATGCTGGTGAGGAGGCCATGAAGTGTAAGCACCTACAGCACCCCAAGTAATACCGCAGATAAGACGTGAAGCTTTGGTATCAGGGTCAAGAGTGAAGCTTACTTCACGGCGGCCTAAGCCCTCACCGTGGATCTGGTGGATCTTGCCGATAGGAAGATCGGGATCGTAAATACGGAAGCTCGGCTCACCGATGCCGTCAAACGGAGCACCAGCAATGTAAATGATGCAGTTGTCAACAGCAGTAATCTTAGCACTGCATTTAGCCGGAAGATAGAAGGAATCGAAGCGTTTTAAATTTAAATCCTGAAATGGTGCTTCGGTCACAGTTGCTTTACCTTCAATGATTACCGGATGAATCTCCAAGGTGTCGGAGCCAACGGTATAGCTCTGACCCGGAGTTAAATTCAAGCGGAACATATTGATGGCTTTGCAGTCAGCTTTTCCGGCAACGATTACTTCATGGAAACCGTTAGTATCCGGGGACTGGAATTTCCAGTCATGAAGTCTGTCGCGAGTCTCTTTATCTAACATAATTCATTCCTATTAAATTAAAGCGGTGCTGAACCAAGGTACGAGCACGATTAAGAAGAATACGAAGTTAAATCCGATGAAGAACGGAATTTCACCCTTAGCGATATCACCCATCTTCATGTGAGTTACAGAAGAGGCTGCAAACAAGTTAACGGCAACAGGAGGGGTCATGGTTCCGATAACGTTGGAGATGGAAACGATAAGACCAAAGTGAATGACATTGATTCCAAGGCTTTCGGCAACCGGCCAAAGTAAAGGTACGAGCAATACGCAGGTAGCAATACCCTCAAGGAAAGTGCCGAAAATCAACAGAATGAAAGCAACGATGAGGCAGTAGGCCCAAGCGCTTAAATGCATTGAGTTGATGAAGTCGATAAGTTGCTGTGAAATGCCTGCATAGGTGAAGAGCCATGAGAATGCGGTTGAGGTTGCAATAATGAAAAGAACCATTGCTGAGCCTTTGCCTGAAGCAATGATTACGTTCATGAGATTGCTCCACGGCAACTCACGGTAAATGAGCACGCCTACGATAAAGGAGTAAATAACGGCAACGGCTGCAGATTCGGTCGGGGTCAAGATACCTGAGTAAATACCGCCTAACACGATGACCGGAAGCATTACTGCAAGACCTGCGGACCACAAAGCTTTGGTAAATTCGCCAAGGCTTAAGCGTTTGTCTGATTTAGGCCAGTTCTCTTTCTTTGATAAGAAAGCGCAGATAACGAACAGGACAACCATGATCATGATGCCTGCGACGATACCGCCCTTGAAGAGGTCACCGATGGAGCTTGAAGTAATGGTACCGTAAACAACCATGATGATTGACGGAGGAATAATCGGACCTAAGCCGCCGGCTACAGCTAATAAACCTGCTGAGCGTTTTTCAGGATAGCCGCGTTTTACCATTTCAGGATAAAGCATGGCACCAATAGCGATAACGGTTGCAGGAGCGGAACCTGACAATGCGGCAAAGAAGGCGCATGAGATAACCATTACATAGAAAAGACCGCCTCTTACGCCGCCGACGATTGAGTTTGCAAGTTCAACGATACGTCTTGAGATACCGCCTTCGGTCATTAAGTTACCAGCTAAAACGAAGAACGGAATTGCCATAATTGATGAAGAGTCGATAGCAGTAAAAATACGCTGTGCGACTACGACAACCGGCATGTCGATGTAGAAGAGGGTAATGGCAGTTGCTACACCTAATGCCAAAGCAATAGGTACGCTTATAATAAGCATTATGATGAAGCTGCCGAAGAGAATTAAACCAGTCATTTATTTGCTCTCTTTAGTAGGAATAGGAGTTTTAAGCATAGTTATCAGAGATAGAATCTGCACTACAACAATGGCACCGAAAGAAATTGGTAAGGCAAGGTAAGGAATTACCATCGGGATGCCCAATCCGGCAGAAACCTGTCCTGAATTAATTTGAGTCTGGACGATGGTTAAAGAGGTTACAAAAATCATAATTGAGAAGCCAATTACGATTAGTTTTACAATTAATTGAAGAATGCGGCGTGCAGCTGGAGAGCATTTGTCAATGACAGCACTGACGGAAATCTGAGAACCGTCACGCAGACCGGCTTCAGTAGCAAGCAAAGTCATGTAAACCATGCAGTAGCGGGCAAGTTCGTCGAACCAGGAAATACTGGCACCGATTAAGTTACGGTTTACAACCTGAGCAAAAGCTGCGAGCGACATTACGATAAAACATAATGCAATAATGCCGTTCTCGCATTTATTCAGAGTTTTTCCTAAAGATTCCATTATTTTCTTTCCATTTAAAATGAGGGCGCCTAGGTGCCCTCATATTTAGTTAACTTTCAAAAGAAATTATTTTGCTGAAGCTACAGCTTCTGCAACGGCATCAACCCATTCCTGCGGAACGTTGGCACGGAGCTTTTCAACTTCAGGGAGAACCTTAGCCTTCATGGCTTCACGATCGATATCGTAGAACTGAACGCCGAGTTTCTTAAGTTCTGCAGTTGCGTTGTCATTGATTTCCTGAAGGTTCTTTCTCTGCCACTCGACAGCGATCTTCATGGCTTCTTCTACCTTAGGCTTTAACTCATCTGGGATCTTCTTCCATGCACGATCAGAAACACCGACCAAGATATAGGTGAACTGGTGCTTGGTATTGGTTACGTTCTTGATGACTTCGTAGTAACGGTTGATGAGCATGTTGCCGACTGCGTTTTCGCAGGCGTCAATAGTGCCCTGCTGTAAAGCGGTGTACTGCTCGGTAGCAGGCATCGGGGTAGCGATTGCGCCGACAGCGTTAAAGGCAGCGATCTGCATCTTGTTTTCCATGGTGCGGATCTTTACGCCCTTGAAATCATCAACTGACTTAATCGGATCCTTGGAGAAAGTGTCACGGAAACCGGACTCAAGCCAACCGATGATATGAATGCCCTGGGCTGCGGCTTTCTCAGCAACTAACTGACCGAGTTTGCCGTCAGCTGCAGCGTGAGCCTGCTCAACGGTATCGAAAAGGAACGGCTGATCGAGCAATACCATCTCAGGGATGAACTGTGACAAAACGGTGTTTACTACGGTAACCATGTCCATGGTTCCCATCTGAGCGCCTTCGTACATTTCACGCTCGCCGCCCAAGGTTCCGCCGGCTAAAACTTTAACCTGGACCTTGCCGTCGGTTAAACGTGCGCACTCATCGGCAAACTTCTGACCGCCCATAGCATAGCTTGATGAGGCAGGATCAACGAAGCCTAATCTCAAAGTGATAGTATCGTCGGCAAAAGCACCGGTGCTGGTGAACATAGCGGCAGCAACGGCAGCAGCAGTAAGATACTTCTTAAATGATTTCATATCTATCTCCCTAAGAGGCAATGAAAAAATCTTGCATACAATAAAAAATTAAAACAGGATCAACTTTCCCGCATAATTTATTTATGAATATAGTTTGCACTTTCGTTTTTTGAAAGTTTATTCATTAAAAAATGTAGGACTGATCATAAAAATAGAAAAGATTTTGCTTCTTTCATCAGATCTGTTTTAATTGGAAAAATTTCAGTTAAATAGGAAATTTGCATAAATATGCTTATAAATCAGATTAAACTGGTATGTAAGATTTCTAAAAATTTTAAGGTGATCAGACAATTTTTATTCATTTTTACGCTGTTTAAACTTATAAAACTATGTGTTCAATTTAATAAATTTAGTAATATTTTTATTATAAATAATACGTTAATTTAGTATAACTAGGATCCAAGTTTAGAATCATCTTACATACAAGGATTTTTGATGTTTTTACATAATAAGAAAAAGAGGTATGTTTGTTCAAATTCATTAAGTTGAATGCCTTTAATGAAAAATAATTTTTAATTGATATGTTTTTAATAGAAGGCAATAAATTTTGGTGAATTTTGAGTAATTAAGATTTTATTTCCTTTAATTTTTTGCCTATGGCCTTTGAAAATAAAAAAAGCACGTACCTAGATTGATACGTGCTTTTGTCAATTATAGGGATGTCTTATTTATTAGATTACGCCTTGAGCAATCATTGCATCGGCAACTTTACGGAAGCCTGCGATGTTGGCACCTAATACGAGATTGCCGGGAACTCCGAACTCTTTAGCGGTCTCATCTGCATTTAAGAAGATGTTCTTCATGATGTTAAAGAGTTTGCCGTCAACTTCTTCAAAGGTCCAAGCGGTCATTCCCGCATTTTGCTCCATTTCAAGCTGGGAAGTAGCTACGCCGCCGGCGTTGGCTGCCTTGGCAGGACCGTAAGCGATGCCGGAAGCCAAGAAAGCGTTAATAGCGTCAATTGATGAAGGCATATTGGCACCTTCAGCTACGCACTTGCAGCCGTTCTTAAGCAGGGTCTTAGCGTCTTCGACATTAACTTCATTCTGGGTTGCGCACGGGAAGGCAGCGTCGCAAGGAACGGTCCATACATAGTGGAGTCCTGCCGGGTAATCGGCAACTGCAACGTACTTGGCAGTCGGAACGAGTTCGGCATAACGGGTTAATGAAGCACGTTCTACTTCTTTGACCTGCTTTAAGACATCAACCTTGATGCCGTTAGGATCGTAAATAGCACCGCGGGAATCAGAAACGGTAACAGGAGTTGCACCGACCTGATAGAGTTTTTCACAGCAGTAAATAGCAACGTTACCGGCACCTGATACTGCGCATTTCTTGCCTTCAAGACTGTCGCCGCGTGCTTTCAACATTTCTTGTGCAAAGTATACGGTACCGTAACCGGTAGCTTCAGTACGAGCAAGTGAACCGCCGAAGTTTAAAGGCTTACCGGTTAAAATGCCTTCGTATTTAGTGGTAAGACGCTTGTACATGCCGTAGAGGTAGCCGATTTCGCGACCGCCGACACCGATGTCGCCTGCAGGAACGTCAATAGTGGCGCCGATGTAGCGGTGGAGCTGGAGCATGAAAGCCTGGCAGAAACGCATAACTTCGTTATCTGACTTGCCTTTAGGATCGAAATCAGAGCCGCCCTTGGCACCGCCGATAGGAGTACCGGTTAAGGAATTCTTAAAAATCTGTTCAAAACCTAAGAATTTTAAAACGCCTTCATTTACAGTCGGATGGAAGCGAAGACCGCCCTTGTAAGGACCGATGGCGGAGTTGAACTGTACGCGATAGCCGCGATTTACTTGGATCTGTCCTTTGTCGTCAATCCACTCAACGCGGAAGGAGAAAGTTCTCTCCGGCTCAACAATGCGCTCTAAGATCTTATTTTTTTCATAAGCGGGGTTTTTATCCAAGGCAGGCTGAAGAGTAGTAAGAACTTCTTGAACTGCCTGTAAGAATTCAGGCTGATATGAATAACGCTGGGATAGATTATCGAACACCTGTTGCGAATAGGACATTTTTATCTCCTTTAAGACAATGATCCTTTAAAAAATCGGTGGGTATAATTTACAAATACTTTTACTTTGGTGCAATTAAAAAGCATTTTTTAACACAAAAAGTGCAAAAAAATAGCTTTTTTGCTTTACTTTGGAACAGTATGGCACTGCTTTAGTGCGTAGAATTTTTAGAACTCTGTTGATTTTATTGTGCGTTTGTTTACAGTGTTTTTCTTTAAATTCAAGATGTTAATTTTCATTTTATGAAAATAAATTAATTTGCGTTCTGTTGTATATATTTTTATATTTTCAAGTCTTATATATGTATATACCAGGTTAAAACAGCTTATTTATGCTTTTTATTTACATTTTTATCAGTTTTTTTGTGTTTATCAGAGACGTTGCACTTAAAAGAGGCAATGGGTTTATGAGCCTTACAAAAATCGTTCTACGCATTAAAATGGTGAAAGTTTAATAAGGAGTTAGTCAATGACCGATTATACCAGTATGGCAAACGGCGGTTTGCCGCGTATTTCGCCGTATCAGGCAGGTAAGCCTATCGAAGAAGTTCAAAGAGAATTGGGCCTTAGTGAAGTAATTAAACTGGCCTCAAATGAAAATCCTTTCGGTATGAGTAAAAAGGCTGTTGCCAAATGTGCCGAAGCTTTAAACTCAAGCCACATCTATCCTGATTCAAACGGTTATTATTTAAAGCAGAAACTTTTTGAAAAATTCGGTTACGATCCTAAAACTATTACTTTAGGTGACGGGTCTAATGAACTTATTAACCTTATTTTCCAGACATTCATTAATAATAAGGTTAATGTAGTTATTCCTGCTTATTCCTTCGTCGTTTACCCAATGGAGGCTACAGTTGCCGATGCTCAAGTAAAAACCATTCCGCTCAAGGATTGGGTAATTGATTTGGATGCTGTCTACGACGCAATTGATTCAAATACTCGCATGGTGGTACTGGCTAATCCTGCCAATCCGACCGGTACTGCAGTAAATATTAATAAGCTTAAAGAATTTGTGAAAAAAGTTCCGCATGAAACTTTAGTCGTAATCGATGAAGCTTATAACGAATATCAAAAAGAAGAAGATTTTGACGATACTGCAAAATGGATTGCCGAGTGTCCTAACCTCATTGTCAGCAGAACTTTTTCTAAAGCTTACGGACTTGCCGGACTTCGTATAGGATATATGGTTTCTAATGAGGAAATTGCTTCTTTAGTTAATCGCCTGCGTGCTCCATTTAATGTAAATGCGATTGCGCTCACGGCAGCCATTGAAGCATTGGATGACACTGATCACCTTAAGATGGTTGTAGCTGAAAACGCTAAAGAAAGAGATCGTTACGTAAAATACTGTGAAGATCATAATTTGTATATGATCCCTTCTCAGGCTAATTTCGTAAGTATTGATTTTAAGCGTGATGCTTTCCCGATTTATGATGCGCTTTTACATCGCGGAGTTATCGTAAGGCCGCTTAAAGGTTATAAACTTGATACCATCTTGCGCATTTCAATTGGTACGCATGTTGAAAACACTAAACTGTTTAAGGCTCTTGACGAGATCCTTAAAAGTTTGAAATAGTATCAAGGTCGTAATTTAAATAAGCTGTCAGCTCAGAGTTAATTAAACAAATGGAAACATTGCATCTAAATAAGAAAAGTAAAATCTCAGGAAGTATTACTTTACCGGGATCAAAAAGTTTATCTAATCGTGCTTTGCTTCTTTCTGCAGTAGCAAAAGGAACTACGCGCTTACATAATCTTTTACGCTCTGACGATACTGCTCGTATGATTGATGCATTAAAAGCATTAGGCGTTAAATTGTACGAAGACGGTGACGTAATGGTCGTCGAGGGAATAGGTTCTGCTTTTAAATGCAGTGCAGAAAAGAGGATTGTTCTTGATTTAGGCAATGCCGGCACTGCGATGCGCCCTTTATGTGCAATGCTTTCCATTTCTGAAGGCTGCTTTGAGCTTACAGGCGAAGTTAGAATGATGGAAAGACCTATAGGACCTCTTAGTGAGTCGTTAAAAACCCTGGGTCTTTCTATTGAATATCTTAATAATCCCGGTTTCCCGCCGCTTTTAATTCGCGGAGGCATGGTAAACACTCATGAAGTTCACGTTGACGGAAGTACCTCAAGTCAGTTTATTTCAGCTTTGCTAATGTCGGCTCCTTTATGCGGAGGATTGACCATTAAAGTTGACGGTGATTTGATTTCAAAGCCTTATGTTGATTTGACTATTGCTCTTATTGAAAAATTCGGAGCTAAAGTTACCCGTCAGGGTTATCGCAGTTTTACTGTAGCAGCTGGGGATTATGTTTCACCTTCCGATTATCTTGTTGAAGGTGATGCTTCCGGTGCTACTTATTTTTGCGCGGCAGCGGCAATAGCCGGAGAAATTACCGTTAACGGCATAGGTGAAGAGTCAACGCAAGGTGATATCAATTTTTTAAAAGTCCTTGAAAAGATGGGAGCAAGAGTAGAACGCTTTAAGTCTTGTGTTAAAGTTTATAAAGCTCCGGAACTTTTGGGCATAGATATTGATATGAACAATATGCCGGATGCGGCAATGACTTTAGTGCCGATGGCTTTATATACTAAAGGAAAAGTTCGTATTACCAATATTGCAAGCTGGCGCGTAAAAGAAACTGATCGTATTGCCGCAATGGTAAAAGAAATGTCCAAACTGGGAGTAAATGTTAACTCCGGTGAGGATTTTATTGAGATTGATGCGTCGGTGCGCAATCATGATGAAGTAACATTTGATACTTATAATGATCACCGCATGGCTATGAGTATGTCTTTAGCGGCTTTTGATCGCGATATCAATATCAACGATCCTGAATGTACCAAGAAGACTTTTCCGGATTATTTCGGATTGTTTTCCAAGGTGTGTGAATAAATCAATTTGTCTATAGGTTTTTAATTGATGGGCATTGATGATAATCAGCTTATTAAAATGCAGGAGAAGATGGCTTGGCTTGAAGATCTCCTGGAAAAAAGCGGAAAAGAAATTGCAGAACTTGAAGACAAGGTATTAAAGCTTGAAAGAGATATGAGGATTTTATCTTCTAAAATTGCTGAGCCTTCAGCCGTTCGTGATTTGAAAGATGAAACTCCTCCGCCTCATTATTAAAATCAAACCCTGCACAAAAGCAGGGTTCAATTTGTGCAATTTAAATTAAGCTTTTCATTTTTTTAGTCTTAAAGAATCAAGACATTCTGGTGCCATCATTCTTAGCGGAATTAATATTGAGTCCTTTAATTCGCATACTCCGATAAAAGTTCCTTTGCATCTTACCTGCAGGGGACCGTCAGTTTTTTCAGGTAAAACCGTATTTTTAAGATTAATCTTTTGTCTGACTCCGTGGGTTAAAGGCTCAGCCTGATTATAAGGAAGAGAAATTAAAGGCAGGTTGTTAACAGCAAGTTCAAGAGGATATAACAGCTTGTCAAGCTCAGTAAAATCAGCCGGATTTTCTCTGCCGTCGGCAAGATTTTGAAGTCCTTCAAGACTTATCATATTGTTTTCCGGAAGACCTTCCACATAAGTTCTGCGAAGCATTGTGACAAAAGCACCGCATCCTAAAGCTTCCCCGATATCGGCAATCAAAGTACGAATATAGGTACCTTTTGAACAATAGACCTCTACAGTGAAAGAATCTTCTGTAGTAGCAAGAAGTTTAATTGAATAAATTTCAATTTCACGTTTAGGTATTTCTACGTCTTTACCTTGTCGGGCATATTTATATAAAGGTTTGCCGTCAACTTTTACTGCAGAATAAATAGGGGGAACTTGTGTTATTTTTCCGGTAAATTGCTGCAATGTGTCATTTAAACGCGAAAAAGCATTACCGATCGGACGTTCTGCAACTATTTCCCCTTCACGATCGCAGGTTGTTGTAGTTTTACCAAGCAATCCGGTTGCAATATATTTTTTATTGCCTTCTAAAAAATAAGAAGAGAATTTTGCCGCTTCGCCAAGGCAGATAGGGAGTAATCCTGAGGCCAGAGGATCAAGAGATCCGGTATGTCCGCCTTTTAATGCCCGATAAATACCTCGAGCTTTTACCAAAGCTCCTGATGATGATATTCCTTCAGGCTTATCTAAAAGTAAAATTCCCGATACATTGCGCTTGGGGACAAAAGGTCGTTTGATTTTAGTTGCAGATTCTGTAATAGGCATAGCAATTAATCGTTAAATAAAAGAACTACGAAATTCTACCAGTTTTGCTTAAATTTTGCTCCAATCTTAAATTTAAGCATGTTCTTTTGAAGAAAAGGCTGTATGTTTGTTAGTAAATTTAAACTTTTTGTTCAGATCTTTAATTAATAGTAAATAAAAGCGATGTCTGGATAAATACGCTAAATTTATGCTGATAGAAGCTTGATATTGGTTTTAGGCGGATTGCCAAACAGCTTTTTGTAATCACGACAAAATTGATTGGCACTTTTGTAGCCTACTAAGAAAGCTGCTTTTTGAGTGTTGATGTCTTGCTGTAGCAGAATACGTTGTGCTTCGTATAATCGAAGCTGTTTTTGGTATTGCAGCGGGGTTGTTCCGGTTACTTTACTGAAGTTGCGAAAGAATGCAGATGGTGACATATGAATTTTGTCTGAAAGATCGTTAATGTTGATTTCTTCTTTAAAATGATCTTTTAAAAATTTTATTGCTTTGGCGATTTGATTGCTTGGTGTACCTTCTTTGTAAAAGTGCCTTAAAAAATTGCCTAACGGACTGATGATGATTCGAAAATAAATTTCTTTAATAATATTTTGACTAAGAAAATTTCGGGAAAAAGGATCTTCATTACGAAGCTTTAGCAGTCTTAAAAAAGCATCGGCAAGAGTCTCTGACGCATCAATAACGAAGATATCGGAAGGTAAAGAATTATCAAGGTAATGATTTTCAATACTGTTTAATACTTCAAGCATTAGTGAATCATTAAAATCAAGTCCGATACACAGCATGGGATGGTTGCTGTCAGCACGAGTAACCGCGCTTAAGCTTGGCATCGCAACACCGGTTACGATGCATTGTCCTTCATGATATTGAAATTTATTATGATTAACGACAGTTTGTTTTTCTCCTTGAACCATGAATAAAATCATTGCGTCATAGAAACATTTTTTTAAGTTTGAAGTTTTACTTCTTTTGCAGATTTTAAGATCGGATATGCCGATGTCGTAAACGCCGTCACATAAGGCTATATTTAAAATTTGTTGTTTTAAATCTGTATAAAGATTACTTGTCATCTGGTTTAACTGTAAAGAAAAGAAAGCATCGCAATTATTATTGAGCAATAAAACTTTTTAATCAACAGCTAAGTTAAATATTAAGAACTGCTTATTTATCTTGAATATTAGAGGTGTTGATTATTAATAATAAAAATAGCAATTCTTACTTGTGGGAATTTCAGGCAATAAAAAAGGAATAATAGTCACTTTTTATCATTATATAAAAATTAATATGACCGCTATCAAATTTACATGTTTATTTAGGAGTAAAGGCTATGCGTAAGGATGTAATGATAGTGATCGGTGCAGGTCAAATAGGGATGGCAATCGCTCGCAGAGTAGGTTTTGATAAGAAAGTTGTTATTGGGGATAAAAATTTTGAAAATGCAAAAGCTATTGCTCAGATTATGCAGAGTGCAGGTTTTGACGCTGTTTTTTCACAAGTAGATTTATCCTGTCGTGAGTCGATTCTATCTTTTATTAAATTTGCTGAAAATTTTGGTGAAATTTCCACTTTAGTCAACGCTGCAGGCGTATCGCCAAGTCAAGCATCAATAGAAACGATTTTAAAGGTTGATTTGTACGGAACTGCGGTTTTGCTGGAGGAAGTCGGTAAGGTTATTAAGCAAGGCGGCAGCGGAGTTACGATTTCAAGTCAGTCCGGGTATAGAATGCCGGCATTAGGTGCAGAAAAAGATGCAATGCTTGCTTTGACTGCAACTGAAGATCTACTTGATTTGGATATGCTTAAACCTGAGGCTATCCGTGATACTCTGCATGCTTATCAAATGGCCAAGCGCTGTAATGTCAAACGTGTAATGGCAGAAGCCGTAAAATGGGGTGAGCGCGGTGCACGTATTAATTCAATTTCACCGGGAATTATTGTAACTCCTCTTGCTTTAGATGAGTTTAACGGTCCGCGCGGGGATTTTTATAAAAACATGTTCGCAAAATGTCCAGCTCATCGTCCCGGAACGGCCGATGAAGTTGCCAATGTAGCGCAGTTGCTGTTAGGTCCACAAGGTGCGTTTATTACCGGATCTGACATTTTGATAGACGGAGGCGCCACCGCTTCATATTTTTACGGACCGTTAAAGCCTTAAAAAATGAAAAACAAAAACCATTTTCGTACAATTCAATAGTACGAAGATGGTTTTTTCAAGTTCTTTACTTTTTCAGAATTTTTATTTGTTTCAGTTTTTCGCAGGCTTCTTTTAAAACATCATCTTTTTTAGCAAAGTGAAAACGGATATAACGGGAACACCCGTCTTTAAAGAAGCTTGACCCGGGGACAGCGCCAAGCTTGACCTTTTGGGCTAAATCTATGCAGAAGTCATAGTCGCTTTCATATCCGAATTCCGAGATGTCGACCATTACAAAATAAGTGCCCTGCGGTGTAAAGAATTTAAGTCCGGCATCGCTAAGGCCGTTTAAAAATCTATCGCGCATCGCTGTGTAATGCTTTTGCAGAGCTGCATAATATTCATCGCCAAAATTTAAAGCTGTTACTGCAGCTTCCTGTAAAGGGGCAGCGGCACCAACGGTTAAAAAGTCATGAACCTTTCTGACTCTATCTGCAACTTCTGCAGGAGCAAGAACATAACCTAAGCGCCATCCAGTGATTGAATATGTTTTAGATAGTGAGTTGCAGATAACGGTTCTTTCACGCATTCCCGGTAAAGAAGCAAGATAGCAGTGTTCATAAGGAGCATAAACGATATGCTCATATACTTCATCGGTGATAACAAAAGCATCATATTTTTTGACAATTGTACTGATACGAAGTAATTCTTCTTTTGTAAAGACTTTGCCGCACGGATTAGACGGATTGCATAAAATTAATGCCTTAGCTCCGTCTTTAAAGGCTTGTTCAAGTTCTTCATCATTAAAATTAAAAGAAGGCTCATGCAGCGGAATATAAATCGGAGTTGCTCCGCATAAAATAGCATCGGCTCCGTAGTTCTCATAGAAAGGAGAAAAGATTGCAACTTTATCTCCGTCATTTAATGTTGCAAGAACTGAAGCTAACATGGCTTCAGTTGAGCCGCAGGTAACGGTTATTTCGCTTTGCGGATCGTAGCTTAATCCTGAAAAATGTTCGACCTTTTTAGATAACGCTTTTCTGAAATTATCTGCGCCCCAGGTTATTGCGTATTGATGCGGGCCTTTGAAAGCCGTTTCTTCAAGTTTTGCAAGAAGTTCATGCGGAGGATCAAAGTCAGGGAATCCTTGTGAAAGATTTAAAGCACCGTATTCATTACAAATACGAGTCATGCGCCTTATTACCGAATCTTCAAAAACTGAACTTTTTTTACTTAAACTAATCATTTTTTTGTCCTTAATATTAAATAGCGTAGCCGTCATGCGGGTTTAAAAGTCCTTTAGGGTCAAATGCCGCTTTTACCGCACGCATAAGCGCAATCGTTTCGGGAGCGGTATGATTAAGGAAATAGCGGCGCTTTGATTTTCCTATGCCGTGTTCTGCGGCGGTAAGTCCCCCTAACTCATAGACATTGTTGTAAATTTCATCAAGAAGGTGCTGTAAAACCAAAGGCCATTTTTCTAATGGAATTTCATCTTTAATAATGCACAGATGTACGTTCCCGTCTCCCGCATGACCGAATGATAAGATCCGTACTCCTTCTTTTTGCGACAGTTTGTTAACGAAATCGACAAAATCAGCTACTTTGCTTAGGGGGACTACGGTATCGACAGGCTCCCAAATACCGCTTGCCTGTACTGCTTTGGCAAGAGCGGCTCTGATTTCCCAAACATTAGAGCTTACCTTAGGATCGGTTAACGCAATGAAGTCAAGACAGAGGTTTTTTAATTCATTCTTCGCAATATTAAATGCATCAAGAACGTCTTGTTCACAGCCGTCAAAGGTGACAATTAAATATGCTTCAGCCTCAGGACAAGGGAACTCTTTTGATAAATAGTTTTCACCAATCGCAATTACTTTACGTTCAACAAATTCAATTGCCGTAGGTTTTAAGCTCATGGCAAAAAGTGTGGGTAGAGCATCTAGAGCTTTACGCAAGCTTGTAAAGGCAAGAAGGGCACTTTGCGTATATGCAGGTTTGGGAATTAGCTTAAGTCTTGCTTTGGTTATGACACCTAAAGTTCCTTCTGATCCGATTACAAGATGTTTAAGATTAAGTCCGGAACTGTCTTTAATGGTGTCGGCACCAAGTTTTAATACATTTCCCTGCGGAGTTACGAATTCAAGTTCACGTACATAATCACGGGTTACTCCGTATTTGACGGCACGCATTCCGCCTGCGTTAGTTGAAATATTGCCTCCGATGGTTGCTTCTTTTTCAGCAGGATCAGGCGGATAAAACCAGCCTTTGCTTTCAACGAAGTTTTGCAGATCGCAAAGTTTGACACCGCAGCCTACCTCAATACTTTGATTAAACTCATCAATTTGTCCGATTTCTTTTAAGTTTGAAACATCAAGAACCAATCCTCCTTCAGGAACGGTTGAAGCAACAAGATTGGTTCCGGCTCCGCGGATAACGATGTTTATGTCGTTTTCATAGGCTAGTTTTAAAGCTGCGGCAACGTCATCGGTAGTTTCTGCTTTTACTAAAACATCGGCTTTACCTTGTATGGCGCCCACATAATCGGATAAGTATTTTTTATCAAAGACAAGTGTTACTTTATCTCCAAGTTTGTCCTTAATAAGTTTTATAAATTTTTCCATGATTGACTCCTTAAAAATTCGTTTTAATGACTTAGTCTTTTGGCTATGAAATCTCCGAGCCATTGTGAAAACTGAACGATTGCAACTAAAAGGATGATGGTAAAGAGCATTACCCCGCTTTCATAACGGTAGTAGCCGTATTGAATGGCAAGATTGCCGATGCCACCTCCGCCGACCATGCCGGCCATTGCGGAAAAGCCGATAAGTGAAATAACGGTTACAGTAAGAGCACGGATCAATCCAGGAGCCGCTTCAATCAAAAGTACGTCTTTAACTATTAAATAGGTTGAAGCTCCTTGTGCGATACTTGCTTCAAGTACGCCTTCATCCACTTCAAGAAGGGCGCTTTCTACTAGTCTTGCCAAAAAGGCTATTGCACAGATGCTAAGCGGAACGGCTGCGGCAATAGGTCCTATTTTGGTACCGGTAATAAAGAAAGTAAGCGGTAACGTAAATACGATAAGAATAATAAAAGGTATTGAACGTACGATATTGATAAAACCGCCTAATACCTGATAAAGCACCGGACGAGGAGTAAAGTATTTGCTTTTGCAGGTAAAAAGGGTAAAACCTAAAATAACGCCGACAATGCTTGAAATAACGACGGAAATAATCATCATTTCAAGGGTTTCCCATAAGGCTTTTCCAAGCTCTCTTTCTAAAATATCTAAAGTTGCTTCAAGCATGATTAATCCTCCTTGTAAGTAAGGCGATCAAGCCTTGCCTGGGTTTTAATGAAGTTGATTGCCGCAGTACGGTTTTCTGCATTGCCTTGAATGCCGATAACCAAGATGCCCAATGGCTTGCCGCTTATATATTCAATCTTGCCTCCGACTATCGGTACCTGGACTGCAAAGTCGCGGGATACTTTGGAAATTAACGGTTCATAAGCGTTATTGCCTGAATAAGTGATTACAAAAAGCTCTTTTTCGTGAAGGAACACTTCATGAGGCAGTTCTAAATGCCATGAACTTGAGACAAGACTTTTGGTGATCTCGTGCTGTGGATTGGCAAAAACATCGTAGCAAAGACCTTGCTCAATAATTTTTCCTGAATCCATGACTGCAATTTTGTTAAATAATGTTCTGGCGACCTCCATCTGATGAGTGATGAAAAGTACAGTTATGGGATAGTGCGATTTGATTTCCTTTAAGGTATTTACAACTTCTTTGGTGTTATTAGGATCAAGTGCTGATGTGGCTTCGTCGCACAATAAGATTTTTGGCTCATTGGCAAGAGCCCTTGCAATAGCTACGCGCTGTTTTTGACCGCCTGATAGATCAGAGGGGAATAATGAAGCTTTATCTTTAAGTCCTACACGGTCAAGCCAAAACAGAGCTTTCTTTTTAATTTCATCTTTAGGTGCACCTGCTGCTTTTAAAGCAAAACAGACGTTATCCAGCACTGATGAATTTTTAATTAAGTTGAAGTGCTGGAAAATCATGCCGATTTTAAGACGGGTTTGTCTTAAGTCTTTCTTGTTTAAGGCGGTGATTTCGACACCTTCGAAAAATACTTTTCCTAAAGTCGGTTTTTGCAGCAGATTTACGGTACGCACCAGAGTGCTCTTACCGGCCCCGGAGGGTCCGACAATGCCGAAAAAGTCGCCTTCATTTATAGTCAATGACGCATCCTTTACGGCAAAGGTATCGTTAAATTGAACCGATACTTTATCTAAGCGAAGAATTGGTTCAGACATTATTTATCTCCATTATCTGCAGCAGTGGGATTTTTGTTGAAGTTTTGCCACCAGTCAGGACGTGTAAAACCTGTGTAATATGAGTCATTGTTAATGCGTGAAACGAAATTGTCTGAGCGCACCAAATCTTTAAGCAGGGCTCCGATGTCGTTTACATGATCGTTTTGCACTGTTACGACATTTAAGATTGACGGAGCGACTTTTTCAACGCCTAAGGCTTTGGTGTAGTCAAGATTTGCCGCTATAGCGTAATTGCCAGGAACAAGGCCGATACCGATACTGTCAAAACTTCTGGAGATTTGAGCCGCTTCCATAACGACAAACTCAAGATTCAACGGGTTATCTTTTACGTCTGATACGTTAATTTTGTTTTCATCGGCAAGATTATCTTTAAGCGTTATAAGACCGATATCTTGCAGTAAGCGCAATGAACGGGCCAGGTTAACCGCATCTGTTGCTATAGCAACTGAAGATCCGGGTGTGATTTCGTCAAGTTTGGAAAATTTGTCTGAAAATACGCCCATGCCTAAAGTCGGTACGGCAGTCACTGAGGTCAGCTTTAATCCTTGGTTTTTAACGATAGCGTCAAGGTAGGCTTGATGCTGCATTAAATTGGCATCGATTTCCCCGCTGTCCAAAGCCTGATCAGGCTGAACGTAATCGGTAAATTCAATTATTTTAAGTTCATAACCTTTATCTTTTAAACTCTCGGTAATAGTGTCTTGAAGCATTTTGCCGTAAGGTCCAGGGCATACGCCTACTTTAAGCTCTTTTAGTCCGGTTTCAGTTTTTGCGGTTTGCTTGTTGGCATTGTCATCATTACAGGCAGTTATGCTTAAAACAGCTGCAGCAAGTAATAAAAATTTAGATTTTAATAACATAAAATTCACCTATGTATACAATAATTTTGATAAAAATCAATTAGTTAAATTTTAAAAAAGATAAAAATAGACTTATTTAAAGTAAAAAATCCAAATACACTACGGGCGTGATGAATTAAATGTCTTTAAATAAGAAAAAGGGTGTCTTAGTGAGACATTCGCATGGACATGGCCATGGAAGAAGAGAGGGAGCAGGAAGAGGCAGTAGCGAAAGAATCAAAAAAACTTGAAGAGTAAAATAAATTGTCATTTAAAAACGAAAGCGTCGGTCGCTTCGTATTTAAATCACTATGTTGATATGATGAAAACATTGTGTTTTTCCTTAATAAAAATTTATTTGTTTTTAAACTATCGCAAATAAAGATGACTAGTCAATAGTATTTAAAAATAAAGTTTATGCTGCTCTATAAATGAGCATTTTAATAAATAAAAATCGGTTTTTCAGTATTTATTGTCAGGGATGGGGAGTAGACGCATTGACGTCAAAAATAGGCTGATTTATCAAGTTAAAGATGATGTATGTCTGATTTTGTAATGTAAAGGATATTATGGAGATAAATAATTTCATGTTTACTTAACTTGATCACTGAAAATCAATGTAAAAAGTTTTAATACAGTGAAGAAAAAAAGAGGTGTTTTTATGGCAGATAATGAGCTTGTGGATATAGTTGATGAAAATAACGAGGTTATAAAAACTGTTTTCAGAAAAGAGATGCGGCAAAAGCATTTACCGCATAGAGCTTGCTATATCGCATATTGTGACAGGCAAAATCGCTTTTTAATTGAAATAAGAACCTTATCTAAGGATTATGCTCCGGGGCTTTTGGATGCTTGTATCGGAGGCGTGATTGAGTCTGGTGAAGATTTTTTAGAGGCAGCGCGCAGGGAGCTTTTAGAGGAAGTCGGAATTGATGGTAATAAGATCGATTTTTACGACTTAGGTTTTGCAAAAATTCCGTCCGGAGATATGTTCCTTTACGGATATTTATGCTTTGCCAAGGGTGATGCTGTAACCGTACGTCAGGAAAGCGAAGTATCTGGAATTTTATATTTAAAAGAGGATGAAGTTTTAAAATTAGCCGATTGCTGCGTCAGTGATTCTCTTTACGCATTTAAAAAGATTTTAGAAAAGGCTAAGGAACAAGGTTACTACAAGTAGGTAAAGTATTTCCTCTCAAGTACTTTCTTGAGAGGATTAGATTAAAGCCAGCCTTTCTTTCTGAAGAACAGATAGGTAGCCCCTGCTGATAAGATCATCATGCAGATTGATAAAGGGTAGCCGAAACGCCAATCAAGTTCCGGCATAAATTTAAAGTTCATTCCGTAAAGACTTGCAATCCAGGTTGGCGGCATGAACACTACTGCGGCAACTGAGAAGATCTTGATGATTTTGTTTTGCTTATGATTGGTATAACCCATTGTTGCTTCAAGCTGGAAATTGATCTTGTTGGCCAAAAATTGGGTATGAGGCAAAATGGATTCAATGTCGTTTAACATTTCATCAATGTTGCGGTTTTGTCTGTCATCAAGTGATGACTCAAAAGTTTTTTTAATAAAGCGTAGAGCTCGACGGCTGTCGTACAAGGCCTGCAAAATCTGACCGTTTAATTCTTCCTGACGTACGAGCTCTTCAAGGTTTTCCTCTACATGTCCCTCTTCGATGATGGTATCAGCTGTTTCATCCAAGGTGCTGTATGCGTCCTCGATCATATCTGACAGTTGATCTACTTTTAAATCCTGCAGACTTAACAGAATATCAAGGGCGGAGCGTATATTGGCTTTGCCGTGGCGAATGTAATAACGTAAAAGGCGGACAATGGAAACATCATCTTCACGAAAAGACAACAGTAAGTTTTTCCTCATGGTAAAGGACATGTTTACACCGCGGGTATCGTTGGCAAGTCGTTGAGGAAACAAGGATAAAATGTGTACGCCGTCAGGTCCTACCCTAAAACGTGAAGATGACTCAATATCGTCCATTTCATCTTCATCAGGAACGTCTTCGATTAACAGTTTTTCAAGCCACTGACGTTCTTCATCGTCAGGTTGATTTACATCAAGCCAGATAGTGTTGGTAGGTAAGGTTGATCCGGCTGCGACAGACACCAGTTTGAGGGTGTCATCATCATTTAAAAGGCAAGCATTAATCATTATTATTCTCCCGTTCACAGCATAAAGCTGATATAGATTGCGGCAGAAAGCTCTGCACGGGACGTACTTTTATAAGTACGCATCGGGCGTTAAAACGCGCCTGTATTTTTTCATAAAAACAGCATAAATTCCAGAAAAATTGTCAAAATCCAATAAAAACTGAAGAAAAATTTTGTTAAATGTAAGTTTACGAAAATTTAACAATTCTATGAATTTATTAAATATTTTTATAATTCATGTTAAGTCTGATGATTTTTTGACCGTTAAAACGCGTTTTTGCTGACAGTTTTTAAAGATTTATCTGTTAAAATGTAAAGTTGGTACATATTGATAATAATCAATATATATCGATCTAGTAGTGCAAATTCAGGTTTTCCTATGTTCGAATCCATCTTTTTAATATTGGTGGTTTTTCTGCTCATTTTGGCTGCCATTGATTTGTTCGTTGGCGTTTCAAATGACGCAGTAAACTTTTTAAATTCAGCAGTAGGCTCTCGCATCGCTCCGCTTAAAGTTGTTATGCTGGTTGCTTCTTTAGGGGTTCTTTTCGGTGCGACTTTTTCATCAGGCATGATGGAAGTTGCCAGAAGTGGAGTTTTTCATCCGGAACTGTTCACTTTTAAAGAAGTAATGATTATCTTTATGGCGGTAATGCTTGCGGATGTGTTGCTTCTTAACATTTTTAACTCATTAGGCTTGCCCACATCTACGACGGTTTCAATTGTTTTTGATCTCTTGGGAGCATCGGTGTGTGCGGCTTTTTATAAAATCTACGTTTCGGACGGCTCTTTTACAGAAATTTTTAATTACATCAAATCTGATAAGACGATAACGATTATTTCGGCAATTCTGGTTTCGGTTGTTGTTGCGTTTGTTTCCGGAGCTTTAATTCAGTTTATCTGTCGTTTGTTATTTACTTTCAGATTTAAGAATACCTATAAGTATTTAGGCGGTTTGTTCTCCGGCTTTTCAATTACAGCAATCATTTATTTTTTGGTTATGAAGGGCGCTAAAGGCGCTTCTTTCATGAAACCTGAATATATTGAATTTATTGAAAATCATACTTCAAGCATTTTATGGATCTGTTTTATCGGTTTTACCGTTTTTAGTCAGATTCTGGTACTTGTTAAATTTAATGTTTTCAAAATAATCATCCTTTCAGGAACATTTGCTTTAGCATTTTCTTTTGCCGGAAACGATCTTGTAAACTTCATCGGTGTTCCTCTTGCCGCTCTTGACAGTTATCAGACTTGGACAGCCTCAGGTCAAGGTGCTACCAGCTTAATGATGGATTCTTTAAATGAGAATTCTCATACCGCAACTATTTTCCTGCTGCTTGCCGGCATCATTATGGTTGTTACCTTATATACGTCAAAAAAAGCTCATCGCGTTATACAAACTTCAATAAACCTTTCAAGTTCAACCAAAGGTGAGCATGAGCAGTTCGGTGCCTCAACACCGGGTCGTGTTGTTACCCGTTTCGGTCTGGGAATCTCAAGAGCTGTTAGTACTATAATGCCGCAAAGCGTTTCTCGCTTTATTGCATATCGCTATAGAAAAGCTCCGGTTGTAAAGGGTGAAGTTCCTCTGCCGTTTGATTATGTCCGAGCTTCGGTTAATTTGGTTATAGCTGCAGTTTTAATTTCTTCTGCTACTTCATTGAAGCTGCCGTTGTCTACCACTTACGTAACTTTCATGGTGGCAATGGGCTCTTCTTTTGCCGACGGTGCTTGGGATAGAGAAAGCGCGGTATATAGAATTTCCGGTGTTATAACCGTTATCGCCGGATGGTTCTTGACCGGAATTTGTGCTTTTACCGTAAGTTTCCTCGTGTGCTTGCTTTTAAATTCTTTCTTTATTCCTGCCTCAGTAATCTTAATGCTGATTGTCGTTATGATTATTGTCCGCACCAACTTTATGAAAGAAAAGACCACTGAAACCGTAGCATTGGTTATTGAAGCTAAAGGTGACAATAAAAAGATTATGGAAGCAGTTTCAGGTGCTGTTCCCGTATTCTTTGATCTGCAGGTTGAATGCATGCGTCGTACTTTTGAGAACTTCTTTGAAGATAATGAGTTCAAATTGCGAAAAGCACGCAATAAAGCATCCAATGTGCTTTATCAGATCTCAAAAGAGCGTAGTGAATATTACACGATGGCGCTTGATAAGAAGCAGGATGGAAATGCCGGTACCGTTGATGCAAAGCACTTCTTCTATTTGGCATTTTCTAATATGCGTGAGGCTGCTAAATCAATTCGTTATGCAATTGATCAGGCAGTAACTCATGTTGCTAACCGACATACTATTTTCGGCGGCGAAATGAAGAACAGTCTTCTTGATCTCTTTAAGCGAGTTGAGAAGATTAGTCAGGATATGCACGTTATTGCCGTTAACCCATCTGCACAAAATGTCGAACTTTTGATTAAAGCATACCAAGAAGCTTAATCGTGACATTGACAGATCACAGATGGACTTGGTTAATTTAATCGGCAGACAGCATGTTTCCATGCATTCATCTGAAATGTACTTAACCTTCCTGCAGTCTCTTCGTGATTTGGCTAACCGCTACGCTGCAGTAGCAATGCAGGAGAGAGCCTTATATCAGATTGTTGTAGGGTCTCCCGTTGATACTACGGTAAATTCGGCTCAGATGCAGTCTCAGGTTATTCCTGCTGCGATTGCAACCGATTATGAAGAGGTTGTTTCAAGCTCGGCTCCTGTAGAAGATGCAGAGAGTTTTTCTGATGGAGCAGAGAAAGCCGAGGAAATTGAGAAAGAAGCAATTAATAAAAAAGAAGATTAGCTTTAAAATTTAAAACCTCAATTCGCAAAGGGCACTTAAGTTGAAAAATTTAGGTGCCTTTTTCTTTTCCTGACTCACACTGCTTCAAAATAAAAAATGTGCTATTCGTCGCACTACCATACTAGAATACTACCGTTTGATAAAAAAAACATTCATAATAAAAATATTAGTTTTACAGAACTCTTACGCATCTATACTGCGTAGTAAAGTTTTAACCGGGAGAACACTCATCATGATGCACATGACCATGCGCTGGTACGGACCTGACCAGGATAAGATTACTTTAAAACAGATTCGCCAAGTTCCGGGAATGGAAGGCGTAATTACCGCTTTACATGAAATTCCGGCTGGCGAAGCTTGGCCTGAAGAGAAGGTTCGTGAAAGAAAGGCTATTGTTGAAAAAGCCGGTCTTAAGCTCATGGGCATCGAGAGTATCAATGTTCATGAGGACATTAAATACGGCGGGAAAAATCGCGACGAACTTATTGATAATTATATTAAATCACTTGAAGCTGTCGGTAAAAACGACATTCATATGGTTTGTTACAATTTCATGCCGGTGTTCGATTGGACCCGTACCGATTTAGCTTTGCCTTTACCCGATGGATCAACTGCTTTGGCTTATGACGGTAAAATCATTGAGGGATTGAGTGCCGAGGAAATGTTTGATCGCATTGCCAATGCTTCAAACGGTTTTGAAATGCCGGGATGGGAATTAAACCGCCGCGATGAAATTACTGCACAGATTAAGAAGTTTGAAGGTATGACCGGAGACGAACTTCGCGCCAACTATAAATATTTCCTTGATGCAATTATGCCTACTTGCGAGAAATATAACATTAAGATGGGTGTTCATCCTGATGATCCTTCTTATGATTTATTCGGTTTACCGCGTATTTGCAAGTGTGAAGAAGATTTGGTCAAAATTGCTGAAATGAACACAAGTCCGTGCAACGGATTCTCTCTTTGCACCGGATCTCTTGGCAGCAACCCTAACAATAATTTGCCTAAGATCATACGTAATCCTAAGATTGCTCCGCGCATTTACTTTGCTCACGTTCGTAATGTTCTTTATACCGGAGATCATCAATTCCATGAAAGTTCACACGTTTCTCATACCGGATCGCTTGATCTTTATGAAATTATGAAAGCTTTAATTGAAGTCGGATTCAATGGACTCATCCGCCCGGATCACGGTCGTGAAATTTGGGATGAGATTGCGCGCCCCGGTTATGGATTATATGACAGAGCTTTAGGTGCTACTTATCTTATCGGTCTTGAAGAGGCGATTAGAAAAGGCAAAGGAGAAGCATATCCTAACGATATTAATTCTGTAACCGCAAAGATCTAAGAGGCTTTTATGGTAGCAGTAACCTTAGAAGGACTTAAAGATAAGGAAGGTTTTAAAAAGGCAGGGGTGACCCTGCCTGCCTTTGATGTCGTAAAAGTTCAAGAATATTCAAAAGATAATCCGGTATGGATTCACGCAGGTCCCGGTAATATTTTTCGCGGCTTTGTTGCTTCATTGCAGCAGTCTTTATTAAATGAAGGATGGCAGCAATCAGGCATACAGACAGTTTCTTTTCACGGTGCCGATTTAATTGATAGGATTTACAAGCCTCACGACTGTCTTACGATGGAAGTTACTTTACTTCCGGATAAGAATGTTGAGCTTAAGGTAATAGGTTCAGTTGTAGCAGGATATGAGGTTAGCGGTAAAAGACCGGATGATTGCAAGACAATCCGTGAGATGTTTTGTAAAAAGAGTCTGCAGCTTTTTTCATATACCATCACTGAAAAAGGCTATGCCATTAAAGGAATTGACGGCAAATATCTGCCGATTGTTGAAGACGATTTTGCAAACGGTCCTGCAAAATGTCATCACGCAATGTCCATTACGGCAGCTTTGCTGTGGGAGCGCTATCAAAACGGTGCTTATCCTATAGCAGTCGTTTCGATGGATAATTGCTCGCATAACGGTGATAAGGTAAAAGATGCCGTTTTGACTATCGCAAAAGTCTGGCATGAAAAGGGTTTTGTCAGTGAAGGTTTTATTGACTATCTCACAGATAGCAGTAAAGTTTCTTTCCCTTGGACTATGATTGATAAAATCACTCCGCGTCCCGATCCTGAAATTGTTGCGCTTTTAAAGGATCGCGGTATTGTTGATATGGATCCGATTAAGACTGAACGCGGAACTTTTATCGCTCCATTTGTCAATGCCGAAAAACCTCAGTATTTGATTGTAGAGGATGCTTTCCCTAACGGACGTCCGCCGCTTGAAAAGGTCGGGGTGCTGTTTACCGATAAACAGGGGGTTGATTTGTGTGAAAGGATGAAAGTTACCACGTGCTTAAATCCTCTTCATACTGCCTTGGCTGTTTATGGCTGTGTATTGGGTTATGAGCGCATCAGTGCAGAAATGGACGATCCGGACTTAGTGAAGTTAATCAAGACATTAGGCTATGACGAGGGGCTTAAGGTTGTTGATGATCCTAAGATCTTAAGTCCAAAGGCATTTCTTGATGAAGTTATCAATGAACGTCTTCCGAACAAATGTTTGCCGGACTCTCCGCAGCGTATTGCCACTGATACTTCACAGAAAGTTCCGGTACGCTTTGGCGAAACTTTAAAGAATTATGCTAAAAAAGGTCTTGATACAGGAAATCTTGTCGCTTTGCCTTTAGCCATAGCCGGATGGGTAAGATATCTTTTAGCCATTGATGATAACGGTAAAGAGTTTGAGCTGTCTGATGACCCTTTGATTCCTGAATTGAAGAAGATTATTTCCCCCATCAGATTCGGAGATCCTGCCTCTGTAGGAGAGAATCTTAAGCCGTTGTTGTCCAATGCATCAATTTTCGGTGTAGATTTGTATGCTATAGGTTTAGGTTCTAAGATTGAGACAATGGTCGCGGACATGATTTGCGGCCCGGGAGCTGTCAGAAAGACTTTACAAATGTATCTTAAATAGTTAAATTAACAGCGGCAAACATTCAAAATTTGCCGCTTTGTTTTTATAACTTGTTATTTTTTATTTTTGATTTGTCTGCAGGCGCTAACAAAATGGCTAAGGAAAAAATAGTTTTACCTAAGTTACGTTTTTCAAGTAAGAGATCAATTAGCGGACAAATCTATGATTTTTTAAGAAAGCAAATTACTGAAACTAAATTAAAACCGGGTACCGCTTTTTCTGAAAACGAGCTTTCCGCTCATTTTAATGTTTCAAGACAGCCTGTAAGAGAAGCCTTGATGCGCTTGAACCATGAGGGATTATTAATTGTCATGCCTCAGCGCGGTAGTATCGTAAGCAAAATTTCAGCAAGCGGTTTAAAACAAATCTGTTTTATCCGTACTTCACTTGAGTGCGGATCGGTAATTAAAGCAAAAGAGCTTGATGATAAAACTTTTAATAAAATTTTATCCCAATTTGCAAAAAATCTTGACAGGCAGCGTGAGTGCTTAAAAGATGGAAATACTGCGATTTTCTTAAATTTAGATGATGATTTCCATGAACTTATTTGCAGTTTGTCTTTATGTCAGATGACATGGGATGTATTGCGCAGCGTAAAAGGACATATGGATCGTATTCGTTATCTTTCTATGGGAAATGAGTCGCCTATTTCACAGTTAATTGCAGAACATGAAGAGATTTTTGAAGCTTTAAAATCTAAAAATTTTGATCACGCCGTTGAATTGTTAAAACATCATTTATACGAAATTATGCAGACTCATATTTCCATTCGCGCTAAAAATAGTGAATGGTTTGAGGAAGAAGACGAGTAATTTTGTAAAAACTAACATTGCTTAAATTAAAAGTTTTTTTCTGTGCGTTGATTCATTTCGGCAAAGTTTAAATGTTTTAATTTTGATAAAATGATTTTATCTGCTTTTGAAATTTACTAAAAATCCGTGATTGACCTAACCAAACTGCCTTTAAGCATTACTTCATTTAGCGAATTTTGTGAAAGAAATAAAATCTATGTTGATAAAACAGATCTTGTCGCAAAGTTAGCTCAATTTGATGCTCCGATTTTTTTATCCCG
>NZ_GL831060.1:0-824 GCF_000188195.1 Succinatimonas hippei YIT 12066 | reverse complement strand
GTGGATCGCTGATCTTTTTTAATTAGATTATTCAGCATTAGCCGGCGAAGAAGACGGCCTTATAGTTGACGATAACGAACTATGGGAAATTTAGCTTTTTGGAATCGAAAACTAGGTGGAATTGTTATTGCGATCTCTCGGAGACATAAAAAAATCAGCTCAAGGCTGATTTAATTTAAATCTTTTTGGCTCCTCCTACTGGACTTGAACCAGCGACATACGGATTAACAGTCCGCCGTTCTACCGACTGAACTAAGGAGGAACTCAAAAACATAATCAGGTTTCCCTGAAAACGGAGCACATTTTATAGAAAGATATTATTGTTGTCAAACAATTTTTGAAAAAATTTTTATTCTAACGATTAATGTTGAAACAGTATGAAAGAATAGCAGGGGAAAATGTACAGGGCTGAAAACAAAAAAATCAGCACAAGGCTGATTTTCTTCATTTGTTCTTGGCTCCTCCTACTGGACTTGAACCAGCGACATACGGATTAACAGTCCGCCGTTCTACCGACTGAACTAAGGAGGAACTCAAGAAAAGCACTTCATTCGAAGTGGTGCAAAGTATATATATCAGTATTATGGATGTCAAGTTTTTTTTTGTTTTTTTTAAGATTAAAGCTATTGTCTTCTGTTAACAAGTTGATATTACAAGGATTAAAATTATTAATTTGGATTCTAAAAAAGATCGATTGTTTTAAAGGGGATAACTTAATGTAAACTATGAACAAATAAGTTATTAAGGTACTCACAGGTGAAAAATGGTTGATTTGACCGGATTGCCGCTTAGCATTACTTCATTTAGCGAATTTTGTGAAAGAA
>NZ_GL831059.1 GCF_000188195.1 Succinatimonas hippei YIT 12066 | reverse complement strand
AAAATCATGTCCAACTTTTTGTCCGCACCCCCATAATAATTGAAGCTGTCTGTCTTTAATAAGCTTTATAAGATAAAAAATGCCTGATTACTCTTTTGAATACGATTTTGAGTTTATACACCATACAGCTATTTTTTCTTCAGAAGAAAAAGCAATACTTCAGATGTTAACAACTGTTGTAAATTATCTGCTTTTTTAAATGATCAGAGTTTGGTAAATAAATTAGGGTTTGAATTTGTTTACACTTCGGCAAAAATTGAAGGCAGCACCGTATCCCGTAAAGATACTTCTATCATTTTGGATACCGGAACGGCAACCAGCGGAATACCGATTAATGATGCTGTTATGATCTTAAATTTAGATCAAGCTTATAAATATATCTTAAAAAATAATTTGATACCGGATTTACATACAATGAATGAAGTTCATGTTTTATTAGCATCCGGTTTGTTAAAAAATCCACGAGATGTAGGAGAAATGAAAACACGCGATAATTGGGTTAACGGATGTAATTATCATCCTCTTCCTCCAGGATCAGTTTTAAGAACAGAAATAGAAAATGTGTTTTCAATATATAAAACATTAAAAGATCCGTTTGACCGGGCATTATATCTGCATAATAACATTGCCTATATGCAATATTTTGCAGATTGCAATAAGCGCACATCCCGCTGTATGCAGTTTATTTCAATGAAATATGATAATGTCATGCCGTTAATGCTTTTAGATAAAGATGATAAATCTCTATATGAAAAATATATTGATGCTTTAGTGGAGTACTACACCACCGGAAGTTATGAAAAATCTAAAAGATATTTTATTGACAATTATATAACCATGGGAAATTTCATTAAAAATTCGGAAATAAATCAGGATTTAGATAAATATATACAACATCCGTATATGGTAATTTCCTGCCAAGACCCAAAAACGTGCGAACAGCTTTCTAGCATTGCTAAAGAAGTAGGTATTAGATCCAAAGCACTTAAACACTATTTTTTAGTTGAACCTGAAATTCTTAAAGTTTCACAAATCAATCTTTCAGCTTGTCAAGTATATGAGTCAATTAAGCATTTCTTTATAAAAAGAGAACTTTCAGAACAAAATAAAAAATTATTTTTATGTACAGACAATAAATAATCTGTTAAAAACTTTCTAATCATCTAATTACTGTATTAAAGTCAGATAAATAATAAAATGACGAGTAGTCAAATGCTAGTCGGCTTTAATAAATTAAAATTTATGTCTATTTTTTATATTTTATTTTTGATGTATTTACTTCCTAAAAGCTCATAGAGCGCAGCGCGGCGTTCACGCCCTGATGCGCGAAATATTTGATGCCAAGAGCGATATCGTAAATAAGCCCGCTGTCTTCCTTGACGAAATATTTGCTGTAATCAGCCGACAACCTTTGGGGATTAAGCTGCCATTTAAAAGAGATCTTAAAGTTGATGATTTTTCTGTCGGCGCTGCGGGATAAAGGTGAGAATTCACTAGCGCTTATCGTGGTCGTATGCGGCGCTAAATCGGCGTATACGAATGAGGAAATAAGCGGAGTCCTAAAATGCAGTCCTGACTCAAGCGTGGTTTGATACGTGTCCCAACGGTACAGGATGGCGCATTTACCGCTTTTTTCCGGTATGATGCTAAAAGCGATTAAACCGGCCGCGGGTAGGAAACACAGCGCTAAAAGAAGAGCTTTTAGTGCTTTTATTACAGCGCCCCGATCTTTTAAGTTTCCGGTATTAAGCTTCTTAGCTTGGTATAGGTAAACGGTCAGCGCGATATGCAGAAGTGACAGGGAGAAGAGAACAAACTGCAAAACCTCCATCAAGTAGGCTGTGACGGTAAAGCGCCAAAGTTCGCGCCACAGACACACGACTATCCACGCGCCGCAGAAAAAGGCGGTATTGTTATGCAGCCATTGTAGGAAATTAAAGCGGCCGGGTTGTAGCAGCGGCCTGATAACGGCGTAGAGAATAAAGCCGATAAGCGCGCAGCAAAACGCGATCTCAAATCCCAGCATGATAAATTGCCTCATTGCTGATTACTCCTTTATGCCTAAACCTAGTCCTTTGATCGCTTGATATTTAATAGCGGTACTAAGGATTGCCCGTCGCTTTGCACCACGGTTTCAGGTACGCTGCCGTCCCATTTTTCGATGGCAAAGAGATCGATTAAACGCTCATTCTCTTTTAAAGCCTTACCCTTAGCGGTAATGGCGGCGGCCTCTTCACGGGCTTTAACCTTGATTTGATAAGCGACGGCTTCGGCTGTTACTTTGGTTTTATAGGCGTCGGCATCGGCTTCGACTTTACGTCGATAGGCCTCGGCGCCGGCCTGCAGACGGACGGCCCGATTCTTGGCCTCAGCTTGCGCTACCTGCTGCTGCGCTTCGATTTGGATACGCTCCAGCTCGTTTTTGGCTTTCTCGACTTCCTGTTTCTTCTGCGCCGTTTCCTCAATTATCTTTTCATAAGACGCCGAGAAATTGATGTCTTCAAATTGAATGCTGATAATGTTGATGGGATATTGCCGCAGCTGTTCGCGTAAAGTCGTCTCGATGTCGTTATCAAGTTTGGCGCGGTTTTGCACAATCGTCTGCGCGGTATAGCGACCCAGGATGGCTTTGGTGCTCTGCTGCACGAGCGGTGCCACCACATTGGCAAAAATCGTACCTGCCTGCTCGGCCCCGAAATACTTGTAAACCTCACTGATTTTGCCTGAGTTGTAAATCCAGGTGACGGAAATGCGATAGCTTTCGATTATTTGCTGATCGTAGGAGTAAGCGCTGAGCACTCCGGCGGCGTTCTCCGGTTCCTGTGTGCCGAAAGTAGTCTTTTGGACGCGGGTCGAGTAGCGTTTAACCGAATCGATGAAAGGAACTTTAAAGTGCAGCCCTGGATCTGCGGTTCGGAATATTTCCCCGAAGCGCAGCACTACGGCTTTTTCGCCTTTGTCAACGGTGTAAACGCTGCAGAAGATTGTGATAAATAAAAAGATAAAGCCCAGCGTGCCCGCGATAACGGGCTTTTGGTTTTTAAATGAAACAGTCATGGCTGACTTCCTTGATAAGTGACGGTTGGAAGTTGAAGAAGATGCCGCCTTTTCTGTGAAATGAGAAAAGGCGACTACGGCTAAAGCGATTACAACGCTTAACGGAACGATGATCAGGAATAGGTTGTGACCCATAGTTTTTACCTGTGGTTTTACGGTTGCGGCAGGGACGGGTTTTCATTCAAAGTGAAAAGTGACATAGCCCCTGCCTGCAACACTATGATAGAAATGTAAAAAAACAAGAAAGAAGAAAAGTCATGGTATTTGCGGCGGTAGCAATAGAGCTCAATAATGAGAACGGCTGCAGCTGCTGCGGAGACGGCAACCCAGGCTTTAAAGGGTGTGCCGTCTGCTCTCGGGGTGCTCAGAATGCCGAGGTTAAGCCCGAGCGGCGGCAACAGGCACCAAGTAAGTGATACTGCTATATAGGCGATGTGGCATGCTGTAGCCCTGGCGTAATTGCCTTTTTCCGCAGCTGTCAGGGCGCAGAATGCTGCGATGAAAGGGCCAACGATAATACCGATGACAAATAGTGTGGCGAACATTGTTTTCCTCAAAAATGGCCCCGGGCTTGCCGGAGCCGTAAGGGACAAGATTAGAAAGTGTAAAGGCCGATAAGGCTGCCTTGGACACCGCGGCGATCGCCGACGTAACCTTTGGCGCCTAAATTTATCTGCACTTTGTCATTAGGTCTGAAAGCGACACCGACCTCAGCAATGCCGGAGGTTCCTTCAAGCGACGGCATGTCCAATGCCACGCCGCTGATGGCGCTCTCGGCGTCGCCGTCAATTACCTGATCGACGGCAAGGCCGACATAACCTTGGGCAAACTCGTTTAAATAACCGTTAAGTCTAGTGCCCAGGCGCAGAGCGTGAGTGTTGACCGCGTCAATCTTGAACCTCTCGCCGTCAACCTGCGTGTCGTCCGAATCGGTATAGGTGTAGGTATAACGCCCGTAGATATCAAGGTTTAAGGTATCGGAGAAATCGATGACGTAGCCTCCGCCCAGATGCGCGCCGACATAGAGCTGATCGATGTCGTAAGAGGCGATGCCCTCGGCGTAGCTGCCGTCAAAATCGGTTGAGGTATTGCCGATATGCAGGCTCGCGTCCAGGTAGGTATTGCCATCAAACTCATAGCGACCGGCGACGCCGATACCGTAGTAATCATGATCGGCATCGGCGCTTACGCCGTGCACGTGTGAAGTGGAGGCGCCGTAACCGAGCTCGGCATAAACCGCCGAGGTAAGGGCGCCGTTGTTGCCCGCGATGCCGACCAGGGCATGGACGGAGGACAGATCGACATGCGAGCCGGTCTGATATTCGCTGTAGCCGCCGACAAGCGCGCCGAACGGGGCAAGGCCGTACACGTCAGCCGTAGCGTCGCGCATGGCTTTGATACCGTCATTGGCGATGAACTCGGCGCTTTGATTAACTAAGGCGGCGGCACCGAGCACCGCGTCGGACAGAGTGGTGACGTTCTCTTGGCTTACTTCCTGCGTCCTGGCAAAGAGGGATTCATCGTTAAGGGTAGCGTCGTTTAAGGTGCTGCCGATGTCGGTATCTCCCTCAACCTTGGCGCTCCAGGTGTCCTTGACGTAAATATCGTCGGACACAACCTTGGTCTCGCCGTTGATATTGATACCCTTGATATAGGCGTTGTCACTTACGGTGATGATGGTTTTACCTTCCCGGTAATTGACAAGATTTACGGTAGTGTCGGCCAAGTCGACCTTGTTGTAGACATCGGTGACGCCCGGACCCTCAAAGAAGTTTTTGGCTGCGCCGTTGACGGTTAACGCGGCGGTTTTGCCGTCGGCGTTTTTAAGATCAAGATTGATGACGTTAAAAGCGGTAATGGTACCGACGGTAGCGGGGCCGTTAACGGTTAAAGTGTTGGCGGCGGCATTAGGATTAAAGATGTCAAATCCGGCGCCGATAACGGCACCGCTTACTTCCGCCCCGGCGCCTAAAATGACGGTATTGCCGGAAGTTTTTTCCGCGGCCCCGCCTAACACGCCGTAATCACCGACTTTGCCGTTTATGATTACGGTGTTGCCGTTGGCCGTGGTTAATGCCGCTCCTCCGACCACCTGACCTGAAATCAGGGCGGCTTTTTCAACGATTACGGTGTTGTTATTGGCCTGTCCGTTCGGAGCGAATCCGCCGTAGACGGTGTCTACCACGGATTTGCCGCTGACGGTAAGAGTATTGCCGTGAGCCATGCCGTTGTCAGTTGCGGTATAGCCGCCGAAGGCCTCGTCAAGTACGCCTGACTGCAGGTTCAGGGTGACGTTATTGGCAGAATTGGTGTTCTTGCCTCGCGGCCCGAACCAAGTTCCGGAAGCGGCGGCATCGGGATTATTTGCGGTTAACGCGTTTTCAATCGCACTGAGAGTGTAGTCGGCGGCAAAAGCGCCGGTGGTTGCGGTAAGTGAAGCCACAAGAATGGCAAGATAAGCTTTTTTAAGCATAGACTTTGCGCGTACGGTTTGTTTAACCATCATGGTTGAGTTCCCTTAAACGGTTTAAAAAATTAAAAATTTAGATTTCGCGCAAAATCTGTAATAAAAAGAGTATAGATAAAGATCTGCTATTTCAAGCGAGCGGATTTCCGGCGCGGCGGATGAAATTTTGCATTTGCTTATTTTTCAAAGATATAACTTTTCCGCCGCGGCAAATTGCAAATCGGTGCGGCGGAGACGGGATTTTTGTGTTAAGCATGTGATCGCTGTCACAATAAAAAATCATGCGCTTTTTGACTGCGGCGTCGTAAATCGTCCAACTTTTAAGTACATCCCAAAATTCTGAATTTCTGCTTTTAAGGTGCAATCTTTGCACCTGAACTTAGATCTATAGACACAGCGTTTTTGTCATAGTGAGACGGTCAGTATTTTTTGAGGATCTCTTTATGACAGAAACAATCAACAATCAGGAAGTAACTCCTGCAGACACACCGCAAACACGTCAGACCCCGGCAAGAAGCAGAGGAAGGGAACGTCGCCGCTCCGTACTTCCCGGTATGGAGGAGATGCGGCTTACGCGGGACGCTATCAACACGGAAATTACGCGTACCCGGGAAAGACGCGGCAATACGCGCGGATCGGGCCTTTATTTCGGTAAAAAAGCGCTGATTGAGCATTTGGATTCATTGGAAAAACAGCGCCGCAAGCTGCGCGAGAATTCTGACGAGGCGATTACGGTCGCCGACGCGATTAAAAAGGAGCGCTCCTTAAGTACGCCTCGCGCTGCCAGTCTGACCTTGCGTTTTGACGATCAGGCGGTGGAGGCCAGGGTTGTGCGTTATGTCACTACCTTAAACGATTCGGTGGCCACGCTTGAGCAATTGATCCCGATGCTTATTTCCGCTGATTTCGGCGGCCGCTGCGATCGGCTGATGCAGGTGGGCATCAATGAAATCAGCGCCAAGATTGACGCCTGCATGAATGACGTCAAGCGCTATTACACACAATATGCCCTGACGCTGCCGCGCATGGAGGACGGACAGAAAATCGAAATTTCAGGCTGCGCTTATGAATACGCCACAATTCGTCATCCGGTGATTTTTGACGTTTATTCCCCTTACGTCAAAAAATGGCTGCAGCAGGCCAAGCGTATTGATTTTATTTCCTTTTTGCTGTCGGTGCTTACTTATGAAACCCCGCTTGAGCAAAGCACGGTTCGCTCCACGGTATATGAATTAACCCGTATGCTCAAAGACTATGTGCGCATCATTGTCAATCAGCGCCGTTTGGCTTTTGCCGAGCTGCGCAGCAAGCGCACTTCCGATGAGGAAAAAACGGAAGAGAAGGTGTTTACGGAAAAAACTGATAATGACAATAGTGTTTCCGAAAAATCTTAATGTTAATAAGCAGTGCCGGACATAAATCCGGTACTGCTATGTTAACTGGCGCATTTCTCTTCGAATGTTTTTAGTGCTTGTGAAATACAATATTTGTCTATTGCTTCGTTTGTTCCGTGCAATGTCATTTTAGTATCTATACATATGCTGTTTTCAGGTATAACAACGAATATTTTTCCCATAATCTCAACAATATCAAAATCAGCTATTATTTCATTTGGCTTTAAGTGATTCTTATCGTAAGTAAAAGCAATTTGCGGACATAATGTATTAAATAGGATGTTTGCTATTTTCCATTTTTGCCAGTCAAATTCCTCTTGAGTATAAACAAGCTCAAGGATTTTATGTAAAAACAACAGATTATCATTATCGTTGTTATCATTCATAAAATTTTCTTCAGATTTACAATTATTCAGCAAATTTTGTAAATCAGATATAGTATCTATACTATTTAAATCCTCATTAGTGTTAATACCGCTTGAAGATTTTTTTAGATAAAAATCATTATTTAATAAAATCATATTTTTCTCCTGTAGAAAAAAATAAGTTGAATTTTTAAATATGAGATCTTTATATAAAATAAAAATTTTTTAAGCAACAAGGTTTAACAACATGAAATATCCTTTAATGGGGTTACCTATAGGTAACTTTGCGTAGAACATATTTAAAGGCTATTTAATACAATATTAAGTGATAAATTTTCTCAAAATTAAATCAGAGTAAAATCACTAAATTAATTTTTTAGCTAAACAAATCCGTCTGAATTCCGCCGTTTACATGTTTTTTTCTTATTTTCTTGCTGCTGTTTACGGGTTGTTTTTTGCTATACTGAAATTACCCAAAGCTTGGAATCGTTTTCCCGTTACCGTTCCGTCACGGCCCTGCTTACATGCGTAACCTATAGCGCATCCTTTTAGTAACTCTTTTGTATAAAAGTTCCTTTTATTCCCTTGAATCGGGACCTTCCCGTACCGCAAGATCCGAGTAAAAGCGGCTTGATGATTCGCACCGTTGTGCTTTCGTCATTGGCCACCGCTTGGAGGATAAGGCTGTAAGGTTGTAATCGACCCGGCTTTATCCTCAAGCCTTAATGAAGTCTTCGGCTAAGGCAAACCTTAGCCGAGGGTTTCATCCTTTAATTATCTCGTAAGAGACTGTCTCGGCAGTTATACCGTTAAGCAGCTGTTGCTGCTTGTTTTGTAGTCCTTAAGGGGCATTGTCCCCTAAGGACGGTGCTCCTTGTTTTTTTGAGGAGCATGTCTATGCTTAAATTAAATCTCTCCGCTAAAGCCGCTCTGTTAAACCTCATCGCGTCAACTCACGGATACCGGGCCTGCTGGTCTGAACGCAATGCCGCTAATTTTGATCAGATCATGGATCTCATCATTGCCGCGGCCACGCGTTCGGTCGAGCCGCCGCGCGATCCTAAATACGGTGACGTCTGGGCGGTAGTGGATCCGCAAACCGACAACGAGGTTGCGTTTCGCGTCTGTGTCGGATTCCGCACGCTTTTAACTCTGCTTGACGTTTTGAGTAAGGAAGAGCGTGATTTAATGCCGGAACGCCCGGTGTGGTATTCGCTGGTACTGACCAGCGATCCTGCCTATCAGGCCCTTATTCCGGATTTTGATCGGCTGTTCATCCCCAAGCCGCAGCACGTTAACCTGCTCATAGAAGTTCTTATGGCGGTTAACGAGCCGGGCTACGGCCGCGGCTATTACGGCTTCGGCGATAGCGGCGTCGGTAAAACCTCCACCGCCAGCTGGCTTTTTGCCGTGCTCGGCTACGCGGTTATTTCCTTTAACTGCAAAGCCAACATGGAGGTTGAGGAGCTTTTTATCCGCGTTTTGCCGACTCCTCATGTCGACGCTCCGGAAAAGGAGGTCAAAGGCGGAGCCGCGGCGCAAGCCTTAAACCGTTTGGCGGCGGCTACGGAAAAGAACAATTGGAGTCAAAGCTACGGTCCTCTTTTGGAGGCGGTGCTGCACAATGTCCCGTTCGTGGTCGATGAGCTTGACCTGGCTCCGCCGGAGCTGCTGCCTGCGATCAATAACTTGCTTGAGCGCCGCAATTTCGCGGTGGCGGGCTTTAAAGATCGCTTCGTGCGCGCAGGTTCAGGCTTTAAGTTCTTTGCTTTCGGCAATACGGGATTTTTAGGTGATTTATCCGGCAATTACCAAGGCCGCTCTTCTTTTGACGCTTCGTTTGCCGATAGGCTTTATATCGACTGTTATGAAGATCTCAAAAAAGAGGATTACCTTAAAATCATCAACCGCAATTTTGACGGTACGCGACTTACGCGGGAGATAAAGGAATGCTTTGCGTCCTTTGCCGCCATGCTGGTCGCGTCCAAAAACGAGGGCAAACTGCAGCAGAGTTTGTCGCCGCGTGCGCTCACCGCCCTGATAAGGCTGTACCTTTCCAACGCGGATTATTACAAATATCCGCTGATGTACGCTTTGGGCGTGACTATGGGATGTCTTATCGATCCGGCATGCCGCGAAACGGTGTTTAACGTTTTCACCTTAAGTTTCGCGCCGCTTGAGATCCAGTCATCCTGCGATGTTATGTACGCCGAGCGTGACGCGTTGCTGCAAAGCGATGCCGCCTAAGTGCCGTTTCCCATCTTAAGGGAGCAAGTCTCCCTTAGGGAGACGGGCTCCTTATAAGGAGTAAGCTATGTCAAAAAACAGCGGGGTCAACCGCCGCCTTAAAAACAATGAGGCATATATAAGATATTTTGATCTCGTGATTAAGCATTTGCGTCTTGGCCGGATCGGGCTTAAGGAGCGCAGGGGAGTGAATCTTTCCCTGTCCCTTGCCTGTAAGCCGCAGGAGACGGAGCGCTTTTTACGGAATTTAAAAGATGCGCACGGCTGCACTTATATTTCATGCCTTAATTCCGACGGATCGAAGCAGTACCGGGTATTAAGCTCTTTAGGCGCTATCGATATTCATACCGACAAGCCAAAGGAGTGCCTATGATGCTGCCTTTTACCGTAGTGCAGTGCGCGCAGCGTTCGCCCGAGTGGCAGCGCTTAAGACGGCTGCATTTTACCGCGACCGACGCGGCGCGGCTTTCCGGTCGCAAGGTCAGCACTGACGCTTTACTTAAAGAAAAGCTCGGTTTGGTGCCCGAGCCTGATTTGTCCCGCTCGCCTTATGTTCAGGAAGGTATTCTATATGAGGAGAAACTGCGCAAATTTTTAGTGCGCAGTTGTCCTTATCTTCTTGAGCCCGGAATGGACGATCTGCCGCAGTTCGTGGCCTTAAGCCGCGACGAGCCGTTTTTTATGGCTTCCCTTGACGCTTATTACATTAAGGGCCGCGAGGTGTTCGAGTTCAAGAACGTTTATTCCAAAAATCACGAACGCTTTGCCGACGTGATGTTAAACGGTCTTAACTCCAAAGTCGCGCGTGAGGGCAATTGGTACGATCAGGTGCAATGGCAGCTCATCTGTACCCATGCCGTAAAAGCCCGGCTTTACGTGCATCATTTCAATCCCGCAACCAAAGAGCATGAGCTGCGCCTTATCAATATCAAACCCGATCCTCAAAGGATGCGGGAATTGATAATGCTGGGTTTTGAGTTCAAACGCGCCTTCATCGACGCCGATCGCTTAAAACTGCAGCAGGACGCAAGCTCCTACGTCTATCCCCGTGAGGAGGCGGCGCGCTTTGGCGCGGTGATTGAAAAATACCGTCTGGCCGTAGAAAGGGGCAGACAGATGCAGCGCGAGTTCAAGCGTTGTCAGGACGAAATCGAACGGCTTAGGGGAGTTTTAATCAGCGCTTTATATAAACCTGATTATGACACCGTGATAGCCGGACCCGTGACTTTCACCAAAAGTGTCAAGCAGGGCAAAATCGATCCGCAGGGGGTGCGGACAAAAAGTTGGACATGATTTT
>NZ_GL831058.1:19844-82815 GCF_000188195.1 Succinatimonas hippei YIT 12066 | reverse complement strand
ACAATTACAAATTGCTGATTGGTAGGTGACTTTAAGAAAAATTTAAATTCTTTTTTATCAAGAATGTCAATTAATTGCTGAGCCGTATCAATGGCGTTTTTACTTATTCTAAAGTACAGATTATCAGTAAACAGGGTATCAAACTGTATACCGATAAGACTGCCCTTGGCAAGCAGGGCTCCGTGCTGTTTAACTTGGGTTATAAAATGGTTCGGAGTATTATTATGGGTAAAGACTAAAGCTTCACCGCATAAGGCTCCGACTTTGGTTCCGCCGATATAAAAAGCATCGCACAGTCGTGCAAGCTCCGGTAAAGAGACATCATTTTCCGTACTTGTAAGGGCATAACCCAAGCGGGCTCCATCAATATAGAGAGGAATTCCGTATTCTTTGCAGATCGCGTAGATAGCGTTAAGTTCGGCTTTTGAATATAAAGTGCCGTATTCGGTAGGCTGTGAAATATAAACCATACCGGGAAATACCATATGCGGATAGTTTTCGTCTGCATAAAAAGTCTTTAGATAAACACTTAGATCTTGAGATCTAATTTTGCCAAAATGGGCAGGAAGTGGCAGAACTTTATGTCCGGTGTGCTCAATTGCGCCTGCCTCATGAACGTTGATATGTCCGGTTTGAGCGGCAATTACCCCTTCGTAAGCTTTAAGCATGGTAGCAATTACGACTGCGTTTGTTTGAGTACCGCCGACTAAGAAGAAAATATCTTTTGCATCCGTATTGCATGCGGCAGCAATTTTTTGTTTGGCGCTTTTAGTGAATTTATCTTCTCCGTAACCGGCAAAAGGCTCTTCATTTAATTTATAAAGAGCGGATAGAATTTGAGGATGTGCACCTTTTATGTAGTCACTTTCAAAAGAGAGCATGAGTAGTTTCCTTAATTGTTTTTCAACTAGTTTAAATCCTTTTTAGTGTTTTTGTGAGATGTTGACATCCTCACCGGCCTAAAGGCCGATGATTCCTACTGCTGATATAAACGCCGTAAAGGAAAAAATTTTAAATGCGGCCTCTAAAATTAAGAATATTGAAGTTTTAAACACTGCCAACGAATATAAATCACAAACGCAGACTAAGGAGAAGGACTGATGGAAAGCTTTATTTTGTTATTTTTAGATAAAAGAGAAGAGCTTTCCGAATTATTTATTCAGCATATGAATATGACGGCGATTGCTGTTTTTATTTCATTGATGATCGGTGTTCCTCTTGGCATTATCGTTACTAAACATAAGCGTCTTGCAGATTTTGTAATAGGATTTGCAAATGTTTTGCAGTCAATTCCTAGTATCGCATTATTAGCCTTTGCCGTACCTTTTGTCGGTATCGGAGAAAGACCGGCGATTTTGATGGTTATCGTTTACTCTTTGCTTCCGATTTTAAAAAATACTTATACAGGAATTAAAGGCATAGCTCCCAAGATGCTTGAAGTAGCTAGAGGTCTGGGCATGTCTACGTGTCAGCGCTTGTTTAAGATTGAATCGCCGTTAACCGCTTCTTATATTATGTCCGGAATAAGAATTTCTGCTGTAGCTGCAGTAGGTACGATGACTATTGCGGCTTTTGCCGGAGCAGGAGGACTGGGATGGTTTATTAATCTCGGTCTTAATTCCCAGAATGTCAATTTGGTGTTGCTGGGAGCAATACCGGCTTCTTGTTTGGCATTGTTTTTTGACTATATTTTAGGCAAGCTTGAAAAAGTAGTAACTCCGGAAGGGTTACTTCCTGCAAGTCAAATTAAAAATATTGATAAAAAGAAACGACGCATGCAGCGTTTTAGCGTTGTTTTGGTGTGTATGCTACTTGTTTTTGTACCTATTGGAACCTCTGCGTATGATTATTATTTGGAAAGCCAGCAGAAAAAACTCGTGATAGGCTCTAACAATTTTACTGAAGCGATTATTTTAGGCTATTTGCTGCAGGTAATGGTTGAGAATAATACTGATATTAAAGTTGAAGGTTCATATAATTTAGGCGGCGCTATTATGGAGCTTACAGCAATGAATGCTGATGAACTTGATGCTTTTGCCTGCTATACCGGAACGATTCTGCCTAATTTTTTACATGAGAAAATGGACTCTCACGATCCTGCGGCAATTTATAAACAGTCTAAGAAAGGACTTGATGAGCGTTTTGGTATAAAAATCTCGCAAAATATAGGTTTTAATAATACTTATGTTATGGCGGTTACTCCTGAAATTGCGCGTAAATATAACCTTAAAACAGTAAAAGATTTAATGCGTGTGGCTGATAAGCTGCGGCTTGGCTGTACCGTGGAATTTGTGCATCGCGACGATTGTCTGCCAAGTCTTGAAAAGCTTTATAACAATAGTTTTGCAGATGTCAGAGGTCTTGACGGCTCCATTCGTTATAGCGCTATTGCTTCAGGTGAGGTTGATGTTATTGACGCGTTTTCTACTGATGCATTATTGTTTAAAAATGATTTAGTTTTGCTTGAGGATAAAGATAACTTTTTTCCGCCTTATGATGCCGTTTATCTGATTAGGGGTGAAGCACTTGAAGAATATCCTGAAATAGTTCCCCTGATAAAGCAGATGGAGGGCCTTATAGATGAAAAGGCTATGGGTAAAATGAATATGCAGGTAGATATAGACGGTATGGACGCAAGAGACGTAGCTGAAGAATTTTTAAGAGGGAAAGGGATGATTAAATAGTTCTATTAAATTTAGATAATTTTATATTTATTTATATGTATTTATTTGATTTTTATGGATAAAAAAACCATAATCGCATAATATCGTATTTTAGTATCACAAATATTTTAAATTAAAAAAAACGTAAAAATCTGAATATGTGTTACTAACAAAGTAAAAAGCTTCTTACATTGATGCAAGAAGCTTTTAATCAAAAGTTTATCGGGATTTTATTTTGCCGTCTCTTTTTCAAGCTCGGCCTGAGCTTGTTGTTTAATCTTTTCTATAAAGTCTTTGTCAGGGGCATTCTTAGGAGCACGCAAGGTACGGATGCGCAAAGCACGCGGGGCTTTGAAGTAGAAAAGTAGACCGACGAATAACAGCAGAAGTCCTGACATTAAGAAGATCATACTGATGTTGATAAATGTAGCAATTACGCTTCCTAAAATAGGTCCGATGGTTCCGCCGATCTGCTGCCCTGAGAACATAAGACCAAAAGCCGCTCCGCGGTTCTCCGGCTCGGTGTTATTGACCACCATTGCGTTAGCAGAGGGGAAGATTCCGGAAAATCCGAGACCTACACAGAATTGTAAAATAGCAAAAGGCAGCAGACTATTGGGTATAAACTGTGCCGCTATCAGGATTCCGGCAGCGCACAGGGATATGGTCTCGGTATAAAAAAATCCTTTGCTTTGGCCTTGCTTACCCCAAATAGGAGCGGCAATGGCACCTGCAATTCCTGACAATGAGAAAACGGTTCCCGATATTAAAAGAAGGTTTTCTGTAGTGCCCATAAGTTCGCCTATATATACGGTCATTACAGGCTGTAAAAGCAGGATAACCATGTTGGTAAGACCGGTGCATAGCAACAGCAATCTGATGGAACGGTTGCTTAGCAACTTCTTATAAACGGATTCCTGCTTGACGTTTTTAACGGCTTTTTGTACAGGTCTGTCGACTTTCGGCTCTTTAATAAAGAAAAAGGTAATTAAAGTGATAAGGAGCAAGGTTCCTGAGCTTATAAAGAATGAAGTACGCATACCGAAAGATTCGGCAAGAACGCCGCCGAAGAGAGGTCCTAAAATTCCTCCGCAAATATTGGCTGACTGCATAATGCCCATGCCGATACCGATTTTGTTTTTAGGAATAAGGGTGGACATTAAAGCAAGAGACGCAGGCCACAGTCCTGCAGCAAAGCCTTGAAACGCACGAACCAGGAAGAGCTGGAACGGAGTGGTAACTAAACCTCCCATAAGATAGGTAACTGCAATCAGAAAGCTCGCGCGCATCACCATGAGCTTTTTACCTTTGCTGTCGGTCATTTTTCCCCAAATAGGAGACATAACGGCACAAACGGCAAAAGTAACAGCAAAGATCGCACCGGTCCACAAGTTGGCGGTTTCAGGATCCGCGTTTAATTCTTTAGTAAGGTATATAGGAAGAAAGGGGATAAGCATAGTGTAACTTGATGACATTAACACTACGTTTGCCGTAATAATCGCAAGGGCTACTTTCCAGTTCACGCAGAATCCTTTTTATCTTTAAAAAAGATATTAAATTAATGTTAAATTTAGGTTATTGCTATTACTGGTAAGTATAGACTTTATTTATTTAATAAGTAAGGACTTGCAGAAAAACAATCTTTAGGAATAAAGATTTACAAACGAATTTGATGTTTTTAAATGTAAAAACGGGCAAGAAAAACATCCTTACCCGTTAGTTTGATGTTAACTTACCGCAACTTCGTTTTGCTGCTTTTCCTCATTTTTAAGCGGCAACTCTTCTGCTTTAAGATCGATTAACTCCGGTTTATACTTATTTTCAATCTTATCAAGTCTGTTTTTGACTTCGTCAAAGAGAACTTTAGCGACATCATCATAAGCATCGGCATAATAGAAATTAACTCCGTCTTTTACTTCAGAAGGCAGTTCTTTCACATCGCCTGCATTTGCTTTAGGAACGATAAGATTAAATATTCCCATACGTCGTGCCGCTATGACTTTTTCACGGATGCCGCCGATTGCAAGAACCTGTCCTGTAAGTGACAGCTCTCCTGTCATGGCAAATCCTTGCTTAGGTTCGCTGTTTAAGGCAAGCGATAACAAGGATGAAGCCATGGTAATTCCGGCACTGGGGCCGTCTTTAGGAGTTGCTCCTTCAGGAACATGCAGATGCACCGTACCCTTTTTAAAGAAGTCGGCTCCCTTTTTACCTACATAACGCTGCAGATTTGCTTGGATGAAAGAGTAGGCGATGTGCGCCGATTCTTTCATAACATCACCAAGCGATCCGGTAAGCTCAAAACTTTTATTGTCGCGGTTTACGAGCACCGACTCAATAGGCAGCGTAGCACCGCCTACCGAAGTCCAGGCCAGACCTGTTATCACGCCGACTCCTTTAATATTTTTTTCTTTCTTAAAAGGGGCCGTGCCTAAAAAATCTTCAAGATTATCTTTGGTGATCGTGACGGAATTTTCTCCTTCAACAATTTTGACGGCAGCTTTTCTTACTATTTTGGCAATAGCGCGTTCAAGGGATCTGACTCCGCTTTCACGGGCATACTCTTCAATTATTTTAAGCAGCACCTCATCACTTAATTTAAGCTGGGCTTTGCGAATGGCTGCCTGCTTTAAAGCGCGAGGCAGTAAGTGCTTTTTAGCAATTAAAAGCTTTTCTTTGGCTATATATCCTGAAAGTCTAATCGGATCCATACGATCAAGAAGCGGTTCCGGGATGGACTCAACGGTATTGGCCGTGCAAATAAACAGGCAGTTTGACAGATCAAGCTTTTCATCAAGATAGTGATCAAGGAAATTGTTGTTTTGCTCGGGATCTAAAGTCTCAAGTAAAGCAGCAGACGGATCTCCTTGGTATGAACGACCTAACTTATCGATTTCATCCAACATGATGACAGGATTCATGACCTTGGTTTCACGCAGAGCCTGCACCATTTTGCCGGGCATTGATCCGATATAAGTTTTACGATGGCCTTTGATTACCGACTCATCGTCAACACCGCCTAGTGACAGTCTGAAAAAAGGACGATTAAGTGCCTTTGCAATAGACTTGCCGATGGAGGTTTTACCGACTCCCGGAGGTCCGACAAACAGCATAATCGAACCTTTGGTTTCGCCTTTCAGCGCTCCGATAGCCAAAAACTCAATGATGCGATCTTTAACGTCTTTAAGACCTTCATGATCTTTATCTAAGATAGTGCGCGCTTTTTTAAGATCGATCGATTCTTTTGACATTTTGCCCCAAGGTATTGAGGTTATGACGTCAAGATAATTTCTTGTCACTGCGTATTCAGGAGAGCCGCTTTCAAGTACTTTAAGCTTTTTTATCTCACTGTTAAAACGCTCAAGAATGTAATTAGGCGGCGAGAGTTTTTTCATGCGCTTTTCAAATTCAATGGCGTCGGCACTTTTATCGTCCATCTTAATGCCGAGTTCTTTTTGAATTTCATTTAACTGTTCGCGCAGAATGTAGTCACGCTGTCTTTTGTTGAGCTTTTCAGAAACCGAGCCTTTAATTTTATTTTGCAGTTTTGCCGCTTTAAGCTCTTTTTTTATCATGGTAAGCGACATCTTAAGACGCGGCAGGATTTCTATTTCGTTTAAAACATTTTGCAGCTCGGAATAAGATCCGGTAGAAATCGATGCGGCGCAGTCGGCCAAAAGCGACGGATCGTTTTGATTAAAGCGCAGCAGGTATTGGCGCATCTCCTCAGTATATAAAGGATTTAAAGGCAAAAGCTCCTGAATTGACGATACTAATGCCATCGAATAGGCCTTAACGTCAATTGCTTCCTGGCTTTCAGGATCGGGTAAAGACGGCTCCGGATAGCTTACCTTGGCAAGACTCGTTTTTTCATAATTAGTCCAGCTCTCGATTTTGACGCGAGCTATGCCTTCACAAATAAAGTGAATTTCGGAATTAGTTGCTTTGGCATGCAGCAGTTTGACCGCACATCCTACTGGAGGATAGTCCTCAGGAAGGATTTTGTCTCTGTCGCCGGGTTTTTCACCAATAGAAAAGATAGCAAAAACCTTGGATTTGGTTTCTGCTACTTTCATTAACACATCTTCCCAATCAATTGAAAGCTGTACCGGTGTAATTTGACTGGGCATGACCGGGCGGCCGAAGATCGGAATGATATGCATTTCTTCGGGCATTTGCTCACCAAGTCCAGTGCGGCTTTCTTTATTGTTGTCGCCGGGATTTTTAACAAGATGCTCTAAGTGTTCAATTTTATGAACCAGATCTTGTAAGGTTTCTTCGTCTTTGGTGTTTTTAGGTTCGCTCATGTTTTTTTATTATCTCAAGCAAGCTATTGGACTTTGGTGTTACATGGGGTTTGAGTACTTATTTTTCAAGGCAATTCACTTAAGATTAATTCTTTTATGACATTAAATCCGTTTATAAGTGACTTTTCGTCAAAATCAAAAGAACTGTTATGATGCGGGGCCGCAATATCCGAGCCAATCATAAAGTAGCATCCTTGTTTGCCTTGTTTTTGCAGATGACGAATTAATTGAGAGGCATCTTCCGAGGCGTTGAATTTAAAGTGGGGCATAACATTAAGCTTAAGTTTGTGTGCCGCATGTTCTACTTTTTTACAAAGAGCTGTATCTTGTCGGATGCCAAGACCTACTCCTTTTTTTAGTAATTGATAACTGCTTCCCGGTACGGCGTTACTCTCATTTGCGATGATTTTTTCAATTTGAAAATAGAGATGATCCAGGTTTTTTTCGTCTAAGACTCTTATCTCTCCGTCAAGAGAACAGTGATCGGGAATTACGTTGCAAGCACCTTCACAGTGTAGATTTGATATGTTGACGTAAAGTCCTTTTTTTAGATCTAAAAGATTAAGCGCTTTTTCAATAAAAGATGCGGTGACTTTAAGCGCGTTGATGCCAAGCTCGGGATGTCCTGCGTGGCTTTTTTTGCCTAACACTTCAAGAGTGAATTTGCAGCTTGCTAAAAAATCCGAAGGACAGGGGACAATATATCCGGACGGAACGCCAAGACCTAAATGATAACAGTAGATAAAATCGATATCTTGTAAAAAGCCCGAATCAATTACGGCAAGAGCTCCTCTGCATCCTTCCTCTGCCGGTTGGAAAATAAAGCTTATAGCACTTAAGTCGCTTTTGTAGAGTAAAGCAAGATTTGCATTGACCCATAATGCGCTCATTAGAGCAATTGCCATATGTCCGTCATGACCGCAGGCGTGCATGGCGCCGTTTACCGCGTTAAATCCATATCGTGCGGGGACATGCTTAGGATCGGAACTTTCAGGGATGGCCAGTCCGTCAATATCCGAGCGAACAGCAAGATGCTTTTTAGTCTTTTTATTTTCCGGATCTAAATTAAAAGTGATCTTGAATCCGGTAACCGTTACGTCAGTGCCTAAAAACTTATGAGGTTTGTCAATCTTAGGTATAAGCGTACGCAGATTCTGAGCTGTTTCTTGAGACATAAAGGTTATGCTTCCTTTCGTTTCTTTTAACAGATTGATTAAAAATTCCATGGTTTTCCATTCGTGAAAACCGGTCTCAGGCATAGCGTGCAGCATGCGTCTTAATGTAATGATTGCTTTAAAGACAGAATCGTTATTTGTAAAATCCGGCAGGGACAAGAAATTTTTATTCATTTAAATTCGGTAAATCCGCTCCGCTTCCTAGAATATGAAAATTAAGCAGGAAAGTAAGGCAGCCTTTAAATTTTTACGGTGCTCTATAGCGTTTAAGGCTTAATTTTGAATAGTTTAAACTCAATTGACAATAGTTTTCCAGTAGTAAATGCGATGCTTTAATTTACTGTTTTTAAAGACATCTTGTGAAACATGTTTTTAAAGATTCTGCCTTTTAAGGGGTATTTGTCGCGGTTGGGCGGCAACATAAAAGCTTAAATGACTGTAAGTCGTAACAGATTACAGATCTTAATAAATTGCTTTCTGTTACAATGAGAAGAATTCTGTATAAAAAGAGAAACAAGAGAAATTGTCAGTTATAGAGAAGATTTGGTACGAAAAAGGCGCAACATCTTTTTTGATGCGTTTGCCGCTTATTCCTTTTTCTTGCGTCTTTAAGTTTGCAACTGCAGCAAGACGCTTTTTATACGGCACAGAGGTTTTAAAATCTACAGCTCCTGATGTCCCGGTAGTTGTTATAGGCGGCATCACCGTAGGCGGATCGGGAAAAACTCCTTTATGCGTGGCTTTAGTTAAAGAACTTATGCGTTTAGGTTATACCCCCGGTGTTTTATCTCGAGGGTATAAAGCTAAAGCTTCTTCCTATCCATATGAAGTTAAGGCGGATGATGATGCCTCAGTAAGCGGAGATGAGCCTCTGCTTATAAAAAGACAGACTAATGCGCGTGTGATAATTGATCCTGACAGGGCACGCGGTGCCGATGCTCTTGCCCGTTTGGGAGTTGACATCATAATTACCGATGACGGAATGCAGCATTATTCACTTGATCGCGATGTTGAAATCGCGGTTTTAGACGGAAACAGAATGCTGGGCAACGGAATGCTGCTGCCGGCAGGTCCGCTGCGTGAAGGTAAATGGCGCTTAAATACCGTAGATGCCGTGGTCGTCAATGCGGCGATGGCAAAATCAGGCTACTATACTATGGTATTAAGACCGCGGGCCCCTCATTCTGTCAATGACGGAAGAAATGAGGTTTTAGCCAAGAACGCTGAAGTTTGCGCATTAGCCGGAATCGGTAATCCGGGACGTTTTTATCGTACGCTTGAGGATTGCGGCTATCTGGTAAAAGATATCCTTCAGGCAGGTGATCATGAACGTCTTGATCCTGATGTAATCAGGGAAAAAGCTAAAAACTTACCGGTTATTATGACGGCAAAAGACGCAATTAAATATCATCGTTATGATTTGCCAAATGTTTTTGTGCTCGAGGTTGAAGCTGATTTAAGCAATCGTTTTTATGAAAACATTATGGAGAAAATTAAAGATAGCGATAATAAGGTTGCCTTAAGGCGGATGGATGCCATGAAGCGTTTAAATAACAATGATTTTTCAAATAAGCCAAAAGATGAGGTTTGAATGAGCGAATATATAGTAGCGATTCCCGCCAGATACGCATCAACTAGACTTCCGGGTAAGCCTTTATGCGATGTGGGCGGCATGCCTATGATAAAAAGAGTTTGTCTGCAGGCTTTAAAGTCAAACGCAAAAGAAGTTATTGCCTGTGTAGATGATAAAAGAGTAGAAGATGTTCTTGACGGGGTTCCGGTTACAGTCTGTCAGACCTCTCTTGACTGCAAATGCGGCACCGATCGCATTGCAGAGATGATTGGCATTTTAAAGCTCGATCCTGAAACCGTTATCGTAAATGTTCAGGGCGATGAGCCTTTAATTGAGCCGGAGCTGATTGATAATGTTGCAAAGCTTCTTATAGACAAGAATGCGGACATGGCAACTTTATGCGCCAAAATCGATAACGTCAAAGACGTGTTTGATCCGGGATGCGTGAAGGTGGTCATGGATAAAGACGGCTTTGCTTTATATTTCAGCCGCTGTCCTATACCGTATGAACGTGAGAATTTCGGAAAAGATGAAGTGACGGAACTTCAATACGATCATTATCATCATATCGGTATTTACGCTTATAAGGCAAAGACAATCCTTGATTATCATTCAAAACCGCAGAGCATGCTGGAGAAGAGCGAATCATTAGAGCAGCTTCGTTTGCTGCATTTCGGCATGAGTATTGCCGTCGGTATTACCGACAGACCTCCTGAGACCGGAGTTGATACTGAAGCAGATTTACTGCGGGTGAATGATATTTTGCGCAAGTAATTTGCAAAAAGAATAGATTTTTTCAAAAATTTGACCTAAGCGGGCTTTTAATCATGCAGTTTTGCGTGCTTTAAATCCCGCTTTAATTTTTAGGAATTACAATAAGCAATAAGGAGTTTTTATTGCCAGGGGCGTGAAATGCTGCGGAAAAAGAAAACGTTAAGCATTCGATTTTATACCGTACTCTTATTGATGCCTTTTCTTATCGCCATTTTTATTTTAGTGGCGTTTTTGCGTTCTAACTTTAATACTATTGAACAAAAAAGTAATTACATTCTGGAGAAGACCGTTCCTGACGTCATTGCAACGCAAAATATTCAGCAAAAACTTCAAGATCTGCAGCGCTCTATCGAAATAATTCGTTTTTCAAATGACTTTACTTTTGCTGATGAAGCTTATAACTCAAGTCGTCTTTTAAATATTTCGTCTTTTTATCCGTATAAAGATGAAATAAAAACTTTTAAAGAACGAATCGCAAAATTTTATAAAGATCGAATGGATTTTTATGCTTTACGGCGAGGGCTGTTTATTAAAGTTAATAAAGTCAATGAAATAGGAAATGATGTTGATTTTTATCAAGAATTAAGATTAATGCCCATGACCTTATATGAAAGGAAAAACGATGAATTAATATTAAAGACATTTAAAGCAAATTATAAAGAAATAAAGCGTTACTGCGTACAGGATGAAATAGATAAAGAGGCTTTGTCTTCGTGCTCCGTTTTACTATCTGCTTATGAGGATTTAAAAGTAAAGATAGATAAGCTTTATGCTAAAAAAGAGTTGTTTGAAGAAAGTTATCTGCAGCTTAACCATGATTTGAAAGAATTTAGCATTCTGCTTTCCGGCAAGCATAATTACAGCTTGGTAAAAGATATTTTTGAGATTGAAGATACAGTAGAAGAAGTGCAGCACATGGTGCGGGCTGCCGTAATTATTGCCGTTATCATGGTAATTGCCGAAATCTTCTTAATTCATTTCCTTATTATTTCTCCTATTTATAAGATTGCAAAAGAGATAAGAGAGTTCAGAAGAACCAAACTTCCGCCTAAAAAGCTTATGTCATGGCATATTGAAGAAATCCAGGATATTTGTTCTTTGTTAAATCCTTTATTTAAGGATGTAAGCGAGGTTTATTCGGAGTCTTTTGAATTGCAAAAACAAAACCAAGATTTAAAAAGTTTGGCTTTACTTGATGATTTGACGCAGCTTTTAAACCGCAGGGCTCTTAATCTGTTAATTCGCGAGAAGCCTTTTGCCAGGAAAAATATGGCCGTGTGCATGCTCGATATTGATTATTTTAAGTGTTTAAATGATTCAATGGGGCATATTGAGGGGGATAGGGTCTTACATAGGATTGCCATAGTTTTAAAAGAAAAAGTAGCAGGAAGCGATCTTATCTACCGCTATGGAGGCGAGGAGTTTTGTATTATTTTATTTGATGTAAAACAAGAAGATGTTTTGAAAATTGCTAAAAGACTTTGTAAGGAAATTGAAAGTCTTAATCTTATCAATAAAGGGATATGCGATAAGCCGGTAACTATAAGTGCAGGAACTTCTCTTATAGCAAAAGATGATAAAAGCGATACGATTATTGATTTGATTCATCAGGCTGACAGTGCTTTATATCGGGCTAAAAACAGCGGACGTAATTGTGCGGTTTCTTATGAAGAGGTATTGAAGCTGTAAGTAAAAGTTAGAGATAAGCATAATTTCGGTGCATTTTTACGAAATTTTATATATGTATATTTTGACTTTAATAAAAACATTATTCTTTTGATACGTTAAATGTGTTAATTATTTGTTTTTTATATTGATTTAAACAGGAAAAACACAATAATTTTTTTAATTTAGACGTAAAAACCGTCTAAATCAGTTAAATAAATTTTGTGGTTACGGGATTTTTATGTGATTTTCGTATATTTTCACTACGTAAATTTAACTATAATAAGCATCAACATAGAGAAAATTTATCGAGGTAAAAACCATGCGACAAACAGAAAGCGCAATGCGTATGCTTGTTAGTGCCTATAAGGCAGTATTATCTAATTGTTACTTAAAAGAAAACCTCATGGGGGGGGGTAAAGCACTTTTGTAAAGGCGTTGCCTTAAGTTCCTTCCTTACCGCAGTTCTTGCAGGTATTTCTTCTCCCTCCTTCGCCATAGAGATCGAAAAATTTGTTAATACTGCTAATGAGCAGCATCAGATTGTCGTAGAAGAAGATACGGTAGTCACCGGTTACGGAACTCAAAGCGGAGACAGCTTTGATTCTTCACATCCTGAAAATAAGAATAATTCACTTTATTCCGATGCTTCAACCATCAATTCAGTTGTTGTTAAAGACGGACATTCTTTAACTTTTGAAGATGTGGCTTTGGACAATGCAACTATAACTACTGAGGGAAAATTAACCATTAAAAACATTACAGGTAAGGACGAAGTCGCCGGAGTGTTAGGTATGAAAGGTGGCTTGTTCATTACTGGTAATATAAAAGCAGGTGAGCTTGTAATAGATACAACGCAGTCTTCTAGTAGCAAGGGTATCTATGCGATTACTGATGTTAATACTGATATGGCTATTCCTGAAGGAATGGAAAAGAAAATTATTGTTGATGTTGCCGGAGATGTTTCAGTATCATCAGCGCAAGATGCACTATTTACTGAAGCGGATCATTTAAACAGTATTGATCTGACATCTCATGAAGGTAATATTAAGATTTTGGCTCAGAGCAGAGGTGCTGTTTACAATAATGTAGGTACAGAAGCTACTGGATCTAAAAATGACTTATCTGTAGTAGCTAAACAAGGAAACATCTCAATTGAAAGCAAAGATAATAGCTCCGGTAAAAATTATGGTGGAGTTATAAATAAAAACGAGGGTAAAACTACTGTAAAAGCAGAAAATGGTTCTATAGCCATAACATCAACCAGTCAGGGCGTATTTGCTACAGACGGCAATATTGAAATTACTTCACAGCAGAGCCAGATTTCAGCAGGTACTAACGGTGTTGTTTTAAGCGGCGGTCAAGTTGATTTAAAGGCACAGGCTTCATCAACTGGTTCATTATTAAGAACAACCGAAGATGATTACATTAATGTAATTTATGGAGATGCAAACGGTATTTACATTGAGCCTAATGATTCCGGAGACGACGCCGTATTTAATGCTCTTGCAGATCAAGATAATTATATCGGTGGTAAAGAAAGCGGTATATTTGTAAATAACGATAACGGCAGTGTATTGCTTGACGGTGTGAATAACTATATCGGTTTTAACTCTGAAGACAATGTGTTGGATAAAGACGGTAAGCCGATAACCGATGATTTTATAGGAAAGAATGGCATCTATGTAGAATCAGGAACGGTTACTTTAGACGCTGATAATGAGAACAGGATAAAAGCTACAGATAATGGTATTAATGTAAATGGAGATGAAGCTTCGGTATCTTTAACTGGATCTTCCAACATAATTAATGTATCAAATGTAACAAATGGTAGCGCTTACGGTATCAATGCTGCTTTTGGTGATGTTCTAATTAATCAAGAAAATAATTTAGCACAGAATACGGAAATTCATGTTTCTGCTGATAATGAAGCAATGGGTATTTATGTAGCAGAACTGAATGAACAAAACAACTTTGTCGAAACAAACTCTGATATAAAAGTTTATTCGGATAAGATATTTATATCTGTAACAGGAAAAAACAGTAGCTTATCGCCTTCAACAGCAGGTGTTTACGCAAAAAATAATAAAGGAAATATTTTACTAAATTCTGGAGATGAAGGAATAATTATAGATGTAACAGCTTCTACATTAAATTCCGTGCCGGGTAGTGTGGCTGGTATATATTCAGAAAATTCAGGAAATAATGTATTTTCTTCATCTGGAAACATTAATATTAGTAGCTCTTTTGTTGATAATGGTAATTCAATTGGCATTTATTCTTCCATTGCAGGAGATAAGATCAATAATAACAACATACTTTTATCAGCAAATAATATTACCATAAATTCAACAACTGGTTCTGGTAGTGTTTTTGGTATTCAAACCCATTATGCTGACAATGCTGAAAGCGGATATACAAATAACGTGAATTTAACAGCATCTAATAATATTACAATCACTACTAACAATACTGCGGATAGTGGAACGGGAAACAGCAATGCTGTTAGTGTTGCCGGAGGAGAGGTTGTACTGACTGCTCAGAATGGCGGTACTATTATTAATGCGTTGTGTAATGAGAATAATGATGATATAGGTGCATACGGAATTTATGTTGGCAGTTATGATTCTGCGCCTTTCAGCTCTTTTGCAACGGTTACAAGTAAGTTAAATAATAATATTACAGCTGGTAATGCATTATATGCGTTAGGAGGAAAATCTACTATTTCTTTGCTATCGCAAACTGCCAGTAATATTTTACAAACAAATTCAGCGGGTGTTGTTGCTTATCAAGATTCATCGATAGATATTATCGCTGAGCAGGGATATAACAGTATAGATGCCGGAGGTACGGGCATTATTGCCTCAGATTATTCTGATGTAGGCAATGGCGGAACGGTGACGTTAAATGCAAAAGGGAATCAATTGACATCTGTTGCTTATGGAGTTCGAGCTGCAACAAATGCTTTTGTAACAGTTACTGGTTCTACTGATAGTAATAGTATTACAGTATCAGGTGCTGAGGATGCTGAGAATGTTTATGGTTTATATTCATCAGCTTCTAAAATCTTATTGAATGCAGAAGCTGATAATTTGATTTCTGCTGATGATGAAACTAAGGGTAAAAAGACACAAAAAGGTTATGGCAACGGTTATGCCGTATACACTACCAGCGGCAGCTCCGTAACATTAGAAGCCGGTAATGATAACCAATTGTTAGGCGCTGTGTATGCTCACGGCAGCGGCACTAATGTGTTCATTGGCGGCAGTGAAAGTGAAGACAAGGCAGCTCGGGAGAACCGGATTTATTCCTATGCTTACATTGATGGTGCAGGAGATCTGGAAAGAGAGGAAGCATTTAAAGGCAAATCTGTCATTTCAGCTGTATATGCGGAGGAAGGTGCTAATATCAAGTTGTCCGGAATCTCCAACGATTTACGTACTTTCGCTGAGTATCAAAATGAAAACCAGCTGGAGCGTGTAGTATGGGCTTATAACGGAGATGTTAAAGGTACTTCAATTTTAATTGACGGTTACGCAAGTATATCGACCAACCAGTATGATAAAAGTCCCAACAGTTTGGATGTTGCGATAGCGGCTGGTACTGGAGTGGAATTGACCCCTGAAAAGGTGAATCAGGATGTAGCTGAAGGAGATAGAGCTAAAGTTACGGTGGCATATACTGATACTACAGATGATCAAGGTAATACTATTCATAGTTATATTTCCGGTGACATCCTTTCAGCTTATGAAGGTTTGGTAGATATAAGACCGGAGAATAATTCTAATGCCAGAATTATCATTAATGGTAATCTCCTTGCCGGTAACAACGGTATTTTGAATGTAGATTTGGGCAACGGCGGTGAATTGACCGGGCGTGCCGATGACTATCAGGATGCCGATACCGGAGTGGATAATAACAAAGCGACAGGAGAAGAAGGGAGCTACTTTAACCCTGCTTTCAGCAGCTCGATTTTATCCTCAGGTGATGTCAACCTTACTATGGGGGATTCCTCTAAATGGAATGTCACCGGACAGAGCTGGATAAGCAGTATTACTACTGATTCTTACGGTGGATATTCAGAAGTAGTACCTGAAATTGATTTGACTGCTTACAATTCTAATGATGAGAACGTAACAACTCCAGAAGACGGCGGGCAAGCTTTAACCATCGGCAGCATAACAGGTGATGCGGTCTTTACTATGAATCTTGACGGTAATAACGTATCTAACGGTAATATGCTGTATATGAAGCAGGCTAACGGCAATTACTACATCAATCTTACCGAAGTCGTTGCAGAAAGTGAAATCAACAACGGACATGACGGCTTACGCTTTGCCACTGTAGGTGCCGGGTCTGATGTGACATTCAGTGTCGGTAGTGTTAATACCGGCGGCACTTTTAACGTTGAGTACGAAGTCGGAACCGACAGCTATGCTCTCAATCAGGAAAATTACTTGTATGACGGTACGGAGTTAAACAACTCAAAACCGGGAAAAGATACTGTAGAGGCCATTTTTGGAGAAGGTACAACTAACAGAGCAGCTAAGATTGCCTTGTTAAGTTCTGAAGACGAAGGTTATAGTCAAACTGTTGATGATGAAACCACCAACTTTAAGATTATCGCGGTTAAAGATAGAGAAGTATCTGATGCCGGCAAAACCATAGTTGACATGTCCCGCGCCAACTACGCCAATGCTGTCTATATGGACACTTTAAACAAGCGTCAGGGTGAGGCAAGATTCGTCGGTGATACTGACCACGGAGTCTGGGTCAGACTGCGTCATGACAATATCGGTAAGGATGATTCCTTCAGAACTCATAACACTATGGTTGAGGTAGGTTTTGAGCAAAGAGATGTTAACGACTACGGTGAATTTCATACCGGCTTTGCTCTTGACTATATGAACGGTCAGATTGATTACCATACCGTTGACGGTGACGGCGATATCGAAAGATACGGCGTCTGGTTCTATACCACCTATCTTGGCAATGACGGTCAGTATGCCGATTTGGTATTAAAGTACGGACATTTAAAGAATGACTTTGACTTCAATTTGTCCGGAACCGGAGTTAACGTTAACGGTGATTATACCAATGAGGTGGCATCAATCTCCGCCGAATACGGCTGGAAGGTCTCTAACTCCTATAACTACTACATCGAGCCGCAGGCCCAGCTGCAGTATTCCTATGTAACCGGAGCCGACTATACCACTTCATACGGCACCAAGGTAGACCTTGACTCTATTCACAGCTTGATAGGCAGAGTGGGCTTTAGAGCCGGTAAAGACTTTAATACCGAAACTCCGGTAACTTTGTATGCAAGAGCAGACGTATTGCATGAGTTCTTAGGTGACCAGGATATTTATGCATACGACAATACCGGCGTTATGGATGTCACATATGAAAATGACGACACCTGGTATTCGGCAGGTGTAGGTCTGTCGGTACAAAGCTCTGAGAACACATACTTCTTTATTGAAGGAGAGCAGGTATTCGGAGCTGACAACGACAATACTTACACTGTATCGGGAGGATTTAAGCACAGCTTTTAATTAAAACCTTCCTAAAAGACAAAAAGCGTCGGGATTAAAGCAATGTCTTAGTCCCGGCGCTAAAAAGCTTTGGGCCGCGCTTTCAACTGACGTTTCATGAAAGTTTGCCTCTTGCGGCCCTATTTGAATTTTCTTATTACTCTTAATTTTTTACAATATATCAAGATCTGATTTTTAAGAATTTACGTACGTATCGTAGATTTAGAAATGTAAAAATTTTTCTTAGAACTATAAATTGAGCGTTTACAGTAAAAGGCGGATCTTTTTCTATTTAAAATTCATATCGTGTACTCTGTGTGCTCTGATACAGTCTTTTATCACCGAATATTTTTCTGTAGAAATGAATTTATTTAAGTATGCTAAATCAGCTAAAAAAGTATTTATTTATTTGAATTTTTAGTTTTCAGATAGCATAATAAATCTGCTTGTCGGAGTGCCTTAAATTTGAGGCTGAGATTGCGTAAGCAAAATCCGTTGTACCTGATCAGGTTAATTCCTGCGGAGGAAACAAGACTTCGACATGCATAATTTTATTTTAAGGAGCATGTCGCATGACCTTTAAAAAACCTACCGAAAAAAAGATTTTCATAAAAGGCAGCACGGATGATGTTGCCGTTCCCTTTCGCGAGCTTACTCTTTCAAATGATGAGAAAATTCTGCTTTCAACCGTAGAAGGTTCTGATCCTAATGCTAAAGCTATGCCGAAGATCCGCGCTCCGTGGATTGCATCTCGCGGCAATAGTAAAGAGAAGACCCAGCTTGATTACGCTAAAGCAGGCATCATTACCAAAGAAATGGAGTATGCTGCAATTCGCGAGTCTTATAAATACGGATCGGATATGCCGTTTACTGCTGAGGATGTAGCTAAAGAAGTGGCTGCAGGCCGTGCGGTTATTCCATGCAACGTAAATCATCCTGAATGCGAGCCGATGGTTATCGGCAAGAAATTTTCCGTTAAAGTTAATGCCAATATCGGAGCATCCGCGGTTTCTTCCGGATATGATGAAGAAATTGCTAAATTGCATCAATCCCTTAAGTTCGGTGCCGATACAGTTATGGATTTATCGACGGGAGACGGAATTTTAGAATTGCGTGAGGCCATTTTGCGTGCTTCTCCGGTTCCTATCGGTACCGTTCCTGTTTATGAAGCTTTAGAGCGGGTACACGGCGATACTTCACTTTTAACTTGGGAGGTATTTCGTCAGGTTGTTTTAGATCAGGCTCGACAAGGTGTTGATTATTTCACCATTCACGCAGGTCTTCGTGAGTATTTGATGCCTTATGCGGCCAAACGCGTACTCGGTATTGTTTCCCGTGGCGGATCGATTATGGCATCGGTAATGCTGCGTCATGATGCAGAAAACCTTGCCTATGATCACTTTGACGAGTTAATGGAAATCTGCCGCGAATATGATGTCGCGTTATCTTTAGGTGACGGGCTGCGTCCGGGCGGAATTTGCGATGCCTGTGATAAAGCACAATACGGTGAGCTTGAGGAAATCGGCAAATTGGCTTTGCGCTGCCGTGAAAACGGAGTGCAGTGCTTTATTGAAGGTCCTGGGCATGTGCCTTTAAATCGCGTTTACGAGAATCAGGATTTGGAAGAAAAATATTGTCATGACGCTCCTTTTTATACCTTAGGACCGCTTGTGACCGATATTGCTCCGGGACAGGATCATATTACCTCGGCAATCGGCGGTGCGCTTATTGCTTATCGCGGCACTTCCATGCTTTGCTATGTAACTCCGTCCGAGCATTTGGCTCTGCCTACAGCCGAGGACGTGAAGCAGGGACTTATTACTTTTAAGCTTGCAGCGCATGCTGCAGATTTAGGCAAGGGCTTGCCCGGTGCGCAGCTGCGTGATGATGCCATGAGCCGTGCCCGTGTTGAATTCCGTTGGTATGATCAGTTTGCTTTATCCTTAGATCCTGAACATGCCTATCAAGTATGGAAAGCTCAGATGCCGGATGAATGTGCTCATGAGCCCAGCTTCTGCTCTATGTGCGGACCTCGTTTTTGTCCGATGAGATTAAACCGTAGGATTAAAGCAAAATATGACAAGTAAAAGACCTTTGGTATTAATTGCCGCTACCGTTGACTCTGGCGGCGGTGCCGGAATTACTGCAGATATTTTAAGTATTCATGATCATGGTGCCTGGGGCTTGCCTTTGGTTAATGCCGTGTCATCGCAGTCTTTAAAAAGGGTTGCCGGTATTGAGAATATTTCTGCAGCAATGTTTTCCAATATGCTTGATGTTGCATTAAGTGATTGGGAAGAGATAAGTGCGGTTAAAGTTGGTCTCATGCCGGATAGAAAGACGCTTGATATTTTCTTGACTGCTCTTGAAACTAAGCTTAAAGGAGTAAAAGTCGTTTGGGATCCGGTTTTGACCGCTACAGCCGGAAGGCTTGAAAGCGCCGATCTTAAATCCAATTTGTCCAGGATTTTAAAAGTTACGACTATTTTTACTCCTAATTTGCCTGAGGCTTTAGAACTTGCAGGATGGGACAAGGCTCGCCTGAAACAAGACGGAGTTTTTGAGCTTGGTCGCTTTTTTGTGAAGATGGGAGCTAAAAACGTCATTATTAAGGGCGGACATTTAGGTGACAGCGTTGCAACCGCAGATGACGTATTCGTATCTGAAAGACTTTCTTTCATGATGCGTTTGCCTAAAGCGGCAGGCGACGGTGCTCACGGCGGCGGCTGTGCTTTGTCGTCAGCTCTTGCGGCGCTTCTTGCCAAAGACTATGCTCCTGAAGATGCTGCAGTTTTAGCTAAAGCTTATGTTTATCACGGAATTTTAGATCCGGATTTGCAGTCCGATGGCGGTCGTCCGCCTGTAGGACATCACGGATTAATCTGCAGCCTTAAATATTTTCCGGAAATTTTTGAGGAAGGCTTCCCGCAAAAAGCGGAACCTTTCCCGTTATGTCCGACACAATTGGGGCTTTATCCTGTCGTTGACAGCGTAGAATGGGTTGAAACCTTGCTTGCTATGGGTGTACGCACCATTCAGCTTAGAATTAAGGACAAAAACGATCCTCAATTAGCCGAGAAAATAAAACGATCCGTATTTTTAAGTAAAACTTATAAGGCTCGTCTGTTTATTGACGATCATTACGATTTGGCAATTGCCGCGGGTGCTTACGGTGTACATCTTGGCATGGAAGATTTGCGGACAGCCGATCTTGAGAAAATTAGAAAATCAGGATTGCGTCTTGGTGTATCCACTCACGGTCTTTATGAAATGCTAAAGGGGTTGCAGTTAAATCCTTCTTATATTGCGTTAGGGCATATCTTCCCGACTAAGTCAAAAGTTATGCCTTCAAAGCCGCAGGGCGTTGAGAAGCTTGCCCATGAAGCAGCTTTGCTTGAAAACGTAGTCCCGACTGTAGCAATAGGCGGAATTAAACTGCATAACCTTGCCGATGTGTTAAGTACCAAGGTAGGTTCGGTTGCGCTTATAACCGGGATCACGCAATCAGACGATCCTCTTTTGACAACGCAAAAGTGGCTTAATTTGTGCAAAAACGGCGGAGATGAAATCTGATGCGCTATGCCCGTCAAGAGTTGCTGCCTGATTTTAAGGGATCTTCAGGACTTTTAGCTTCAAAGAAAGTAGCCGTTGTCGGAGTAGGCGGATTGGGCGGTTTGTGTACCTACCTTTTGGCAGGTGCTGGCGTTATCAAGCTTACTATCGCCGACGGTGATTGCGTCTCTTTGTCAAATTTACATCGTCAGGTTTTATATCGCATGCATGATATCGGACATAAAAAGACCGAAATCTGTAAAAAAGCGATACTTGAACTTGATGACAGGGCTGAAGTCGGAGTTTTTCCTGAAATTAATTCGGGAAATTTCGAGGAGTTTGCTGCGGGGGCGGATTTAGTTCTTGACTTAAGCGACAACTCGGCAACGAGAATGTTTATATCCAAAGCCTGTTTTGCACGACGGATAAATTACATTCATGCAGCTGTAGGCGGGTATCGCGGGATCCTCAGCGCCTTTTGGTATGCCGATCCTGAGTTTATTGAAAAGTTTGGTTGCTATCGGTGTTTTGCAGGCCTTTTGCCTGATTTAAAACCGGCAGGTATTTTAGGTCCGGCAGCGTCCATGATGGCGTCGGCTGCGGCGATGCTTGCGCTGCAGGTATTAAACGGAAATACCGATCTTAAAGGTTATGTTCAGCTTTTTGATTTGAAAAACAATACGGTAAAAAAGCTTGGTTTAACTAAAGATCGTTCTTGCCCGGTATGCGGAGGGTAAATGAAGATTTTTTTTAACGGAGAAGAGCTTGAAGTAGATAACGGCTTAAGCTTGGCTCAGTTTATTAAAGACAGGGGCTTGACACCTGACGGTACTGCCTGTGCCGTGGACGAAAACATCATTCCCAAGGCGACTTGGAGTGATTTTAAATTAGAAGAAAATATGCACCTTGATGTATTCACCTTGGTTGCAGGAGGTTAATTGTGGATAAATTAGTACTTGCAGGTCAGGAATTTGATTCTCGTCTTATTATCGGAACCGGAAAATATGCTTCAGCTGAAGCTTTAACGAAGGCTTGTGAGGCCTCAGGCGCACAAATTGCCACTATGGCAATTAAACGAGTTGATATTAAAGGCGGCAGCGATGATATTATTCTTCCGCTGCGCAAGTTGGGCGTAACTTTGATGCCTAATACTTCAGGAGCGCGTACCGCCAAAGAGGCGATTTTTGCAGCTCAGCTTTCTCGCGAAGCTTTAGGTACTGATTGGATTAAAGTTGAAGTTCATCCTGATCAGAAATACTTATTGCCGGATCCGATTGAAACTTATAATGCCTGTGCTGAACTTGTTAAACAGGGCTTTAAGGTTTTTGCTTATTGTTCTGCCGATCCTTGCTTATGCAAGAGTCTTGCCGAAGCCGGTGTCAGTGCCGTGATGCCCTTGGGCGCACCTATCGGTTCGGCTCGCGGTCTTGAGACTTTACCTTTTTTAAAGATCATTATTCGTGAAAGTTCAGTGCCGGTTATTGTCGATGCCGGGATCGGTGCTCCGTCAGAAGCTGCTAAATCTTTAGAATTAGGTGCTGATGCCGTTATGGTTAATACTGCTATTGCTGCAGCAAATGATCCGGTGTTAATGGCTGCAGCGTTCCGCAGCGCTTGTGAAGCAGGTCGCATCGGTTATGAAGCAGGTCTTGCCGGATTGAGCAGTACCGCCCGCGCAACTTCTCCTATGGAAAAGTTTTTAGCGGAGGCAATGAAATAAATGAGCTTTTTTGATGAAATTTCAAAAATTGACATTGATAAGTTCAGGCCTTTAGTTGATTCACGTACTGATGCAGATGTCGAGCGCGCATTAAGCAAATCGGGACCTCTTGATGTTGAAGATTTTGCTGCTCTTATAAGTGAAAATGCCCGTATTCATTATTTAAAGGATATGGCGCAGATGTCAATGCAGCTTACAAGAAGACGTTTCGGCAGAACGGTCAATATGTATTTGCCTTTGTACCTTACCAATCTTTGTACCAATAAATGCAAATATTGCGGATTTTCATCTGCAAACAAGTTTAAGCGTACCGTCTTGACTTTAGATGAAATCAGGGAAGAGTGCGAAGCCATCAATAAGCTCGGCTATGAAAATATTCTTCTTGTAACCGGCGAAAACGATCGTCGCGGCGGTATGGATTATTTCCGTCAGGTTCTGCCGATTGTTAAGGATTATGCTGCTTATTTGCAGATGGAGGTTCAGCCTCTTGATACCGAAGATTACGCAGAACTTAAAACTTTAGGCCTTGATGCTGTGTCTGTATATCAGGAGACATATCATCCTAAGTGCTATAAAGAAAATCATTTGGCCGGCAAAAAGACGGATATGCGTTATCGCATGGAAACTCCTGATCGTTTAGGTACTGCCGGCATTGATAAGATTGGTATTGGGGCTCTTTTAGGTCTTTACGATTGGAAGGTTGACTGCTGTGCTGTCGCTATGCATGTCCTTTATATGCGTGAGCATTATTGGAAGAGCAGATTAAGTGTATCATTCCCGCGTCTGCGTCCTGCTGCAGGCGGTTATGAACCGCAGTTCCCGATGTCTGATCCGCAGATGGTTCAGTTAATTTGCGCTTGGCGTATTTTTGATAATGAACTTGATCTGACCATTTCAACCCGTGAAAGCGCTGATTTTCGTGACATGATAATTCCTTTAGGCATTACCGCAGTAAGCGCAGGCTCTTCTACGGAGCCGGGCGGTTATGCACATAAAGGAAAGAATCTTGCGCAATGGGAAATCAATGATGACAGATCGGTTGACGCAGTAGTGGATGCGTTGCATCGCAACGGTCTTGAGGCTGTGTTCCATGATGCATCAACTTCTTATTTTAAAGCAGTGTAAAAAGTCTGTTTTTAAAATTTAGAAACACTTTGCCCTGAAATGCGTTGTTGTTTTTCAGGGTATTTTTTTGATTAAAAGTACAAAATTGTCCAAATGACTAGGCAAAAATATTAATCTTTGTGATCTTATTCAAAATATCAGCACATTGGATAAATAAAAAAAACTAAAAAAGTTAATGTAAATACACAAAATTCATCTGATAACGGAGAAAAATAAATGAAAGCTATAGTGCTGCATGCTAAAAATGATTTACGCTATGAAGACGTTGCCGATGTCTCTATTACTAAGAGTACTCAGGTTCTTGTCAAAATGTTGTACGGCGGCATCTGCGGATCGGATAAGCATTACTATTCTTTAGGTGCAAACGGCAGCTTTGAAGTTAAGCATCCTTTTGTTTTAGGTCATGAAGGCAGCGGTATCGTTGAGGAAGTTGGTGCTGATGTAAAAAGCGTTAAAAAAGGCGATATGGTGGTATTCAGACCGGCTCTTGCCTGCGGTCATTGCAAGTTCTGCAACAAAGGAATGTATAGATACTGTGAAAACGCCACCCATTTCGGCTCCGCTTCTACTATGCCTCATACTCCAGGTATTTTCTCCGAATATGCAGTTGCAGAAGAAGTTCAGTGCCTTAAAGTTGTAGATGTTGATCCTAAAGTTGCCGCTTTGGCTGAGCCTTTAAGCGTTGCCTTTGCCGGAGCTCACGCTTTGGGTAATATTATGGGCAGAAATGTAGCCGTAATGGGAGCCGGTCCTGTAGGAACTTTGTGCGCTCTTGCTATTAAGTCTTTAGGCGTTAAGTCCGTTACCGTTTTTGATGTTCGCAATGCTCCGCTTGAGGCTTGCAAGAAAGCTGGTCTTGAAAATGTCTGCAATACTTTGGAAGAGCCTGAAAAGGTAGCTGAGTTCTGTGAGCATAAAGGTTATTTTGACGCAGGACTTGATGCAACCGGCAATGGTCAGGCTTGCACAACTTTAATGAAGATGATTACTCCTGAAGGTGTTTTGTCTCAGGTCGGTATGTATCCTACCGGACGCACTCCGCAGGATTTAGGCCCGTTCTTGAATAAGGGTCTTGTCTGGCATTCGGTATTCCGCTTCTATGAAGAGTTTGATGCCGCCGTTAACGCATTGAACAATCATCTTTTTGATCCGAGCTCAATTATTACTGATGTTGTTGATGCTAAAGATTGCATGGACGGCATGAATGCAGCCATGTCTCCTGATGCTATTAAGGTTCTTTATAAGTTTTAAGCTTATTAAAACCTCATAAGAACACAAAACCCGCTTGATATTTCGTAAGCGGGTTTTTTGTTGTCTGCTGTTTTTATAAATATTTTTTGCAAAACGTGAAAATTATCAGTGTTATTGTTTACAAAACGTGAAGCGAAAATTTGTTATATATTCTAAATGTTTAGAAAAACCAAATGTATTTTTGTCATAGAAGTTGTAAAAAGGACATAATCTATATGCCTTGGTATATGATTATGTTTTTAAAGCAAAACAAAATAGTTGATGCCAAGATTAATCTTGATTTGTCTGGGCTTAAAATATAGAGGAGAAACAATGCATCAAAAGGGCAGTAAGAACGCATTAGCACAGAAACTTAATAAAGATCCGCTGTTAAAAAATTTTATAGATTACGTGCGTTTTGATACAAAAGCAGATCTGGACAGCAATACTGTCCCTTCAAGGAAAGGACAGCTTGAATTAGGCGCTTTTATTGTAGAAAAAATAAAAAAACTTAATTTTGATGTAAAACAAAAAGATACCGGCGTTGTCTGTGTAAAGGTTCCTGCAAGTGTCGGTTTTGAAAAGGTAAAAAGCTTATGCCTTTTGGCTCATCTTGATACCGCCCCTGATGCTTCAGGCAAGAATGTTAATCCTTTATTGGTTGAAAATTATGCGGGCAGCGGGATAGAGCTTGAAAACGGATTAATCATTGATGACAAAATATGTCCCGAGCTTAAAAATCATTTAGGCGATGATATTGTAGTGACTGATGGAACGACATTGCTCGGTGCAGATGATAAAGCGGGTGTCGCGGTTTTATGTACTTTGCTTGAACGATTAAGTTCAGGTGCAGTAAAACATGGACCATTAACTATTATTTTTTCAGTAGATGAAGAGCTAGGTAAGTCCTGCAGTCATTTAGATGTTAAAGAAATAAATTGTGATTACGGCGTAACCGTTGACGGTTGTGATTTAGGTGAGTTTGATATAGCTACGTTTAACGCAGATGCTGCCGTGGTTACGATAAAAGGACGCAGCGTTCATACTGCAGTTGCCAAAGGCAAGATGCTCAATGCTATAAAGGCGGGATCTAAATTTATAGATTTAGTTTCCTCTATCCCTTCACCTGAAACAACTGAAGGCCTTGAGGGATTTGTACATCCTCATGACATTAGAGGCGGTGTAGAACAATGCGTAATAAAATTTATCGTCCGTTCTTTTACCAAAGACGGTTTAATAAAGCTTGAGGATAAACTTCAAGCTGCGGTTTCTAAGCTTAATTCTCTTTACGGAGAGGAGATAGCTTCAATTACGTTCTCTTTCCAATACGCCAATATGGAAGAGGTATTAAAACAGCATCCTAAGTTTTTAGACTGCTGCAGGAAATCTTTTGAAGATGCAGGAGTTTTGGTTAAAGAGAATTTTGTAAGAGGCGGAACTGACGGCTCCAATCTTTCAAATGAAGGACTTCCTTGCCCTAATATTTTTACCGGAGGATTGTGCTGTCACGGACCCTATGAATGTTTGCCCGTAGCTTCACTGCATAAATCTTATGCCGTAGTTGAAGCTTTGGTTAAAAACATGGCTAAATTAGATGCGTTATAAATTTTTGACGCTGCAAGACGGCAGTGAGGTCAAAGCCGCGCTGCCTTATATTATTTCAGCATCAAGAAATTGCGATTTGCCAAGTGAGCCTGACAAGTTGTTAAAGCTTTTGTCAGCGCCTTATGTTTCCAAAGTAAATCCGTTTAACCATAAGCTTTCTTATATAACTTTTGATGAAGTAAAACTTTTAGTTTTGTGGTCAAAATTTCCGCGGGTTTTTCTAAAATATCCGCAGTTTTTTAAATCTATTCCTTATAAGACTGCGCTTTTATACACCTTAAACGATTATGAAAAAGAAGGTTTTGAGAAAGTTCCTAATCTCTTTAACAGAATTAATCTTTTTAAAGAATGCGTGCGGCTGCTTGGGAAGGGCGCGGTTATTTGGCGTTATGACCCCATCATATTAAACGGAGAATTAACGCCTAAAGAGCATATAAAACGCTTTTACAATATCGCGCAACAACTAAATGGCTATTGTGACAGGGTTATTTTTTCTTTTCTTGATACCCGCTATCCGAACGCTAAGAAAAATGCGGCATATTTAAAAGTAATACCGGCATCTGAAGATGAAAAGTTAATGCTGATTAAAAATCTTGTGGAGATTGGTAAAAAATTCGGCATGACTTTACAATCTTGCGCACAATCATCAGATTTTACAGTCGCAGGAGCAGAATCTGACGGGTGTATCGGCAAGTATCTGGTAAAATATTACAGATTAAATAGTAGTTTATGTCGTGACAGGGCACAAAGAAAGCTTTGTTTATGCTTTGAATCACGAGACATAGGACAAGAGCACGGATGTAAATTTAATTGTGCTTATTGTTATGCTTTTAAGGAAATAAAATGGCGCGAGTGCTGTTGACCGGTGCTTACGGACAGGTTGGGAAAGAGCTTGAAGTTTGTCTTTTAAATAGCGAAGACGAAGTCATTTCTTGTGATCATAGAGCTCTTGATATCAGTCAGGAAGATCGAGTTTTAAGTGCCGTTACTGAAAGCGGAGCGGATATTATTATCAATGCCGCAGCTTATACTAATGTTGAAAAAGCCGAAGATGAAAGAGTAAAGGCATACGAAGTCAATGCGTATGGTCCTAAGTATTTGGCAAAAGCAGCAAAATTGGCAGATATTCCTCTTATTCATATTTCAACGGACTATGTTTTTTCTTCAGAAAACGGCAGACCTCATCGTGAGGATGATACCGTTGAAGCGCAGTGCGTTTACGGTAAGTCCAAACTTGAAGGTGAAGAGAATATAATTGCCTGCTGCAGTAAGTACTTAATCGTCAGATCCTCATGGATCTTCGGCAGATACGGCAATAATTTCGTGAAAACCATGCTGCGTCTTGCAGGAAAATATGACGCGGTGTCGGTTGTAAGCGATCAAAAAGGCAATCCTACTCCGGCAAGAGCTTTAGCCGAGGCTTTATGCATTATGACTCATGAGGCTCTAAAACCTGATTTTAAAGATTACGGGATTTATCATTTTGCCGGAAATCCAGCAATTACTTGGGATGAATTTGCAAGAAGCGTTTTTAAATATGCCAAGCTTGCCGGTTTTATTCAAAAGGATATGGTAGTTAAAAGTATTTTAGCTAAAGACTATCCGTCAAAAGCCGTGCGTCCGTATGACTCAAGGCTTGATACTAATAAGATTAATGAAGTTTTTAAGATAGATTTGCCTGATTGGCATGACTATTTACCCGAAACCGTTGGGGAGTTTTTTGATGAACAAAACAATTAGTTCGATTTCTTTAGCCTTAATCATCGGACTGTCGGGCTGCTCTTTAATGCAGACCGATTATGAGCGTCCGCAGCTTGCAATTGTTGATTCATATAAAAATGCAGCTGAATTTTTAGGTAATCGAGTTTCAGATAAATTCTGGACCGAGTTTTCTGATCCGAAGCTTACAGCAGTAGTGGAAAATGCCTTAAACGCTAATCTTGATTTGCAATCGGCTTATCTTAATGTCCGTAAGGCTCGTTATGCTTTAGATGAAATCAATACTAATCTGCTGCCTGATTTTAGCGCCGGCGGAAATATCGGAGCAGAGCGTCGCCTTGAGCATCATAATAGTGAGACCAAGAGCTCAGGAACCAATTTGACTTTGTCTTATGAACTGGATTTGTTCGGACGTCTTGACGCCGAAAGATTATCATCATTTGAGAATCTGCAGGCAAGCGCTTATGACTATTGGGCTATGCGCTTATCAACCATAGCTTCTGTTGCTAACGCTTATTGGCAGTATGCTTATGCTAAAGAGGCCGTAGCTTTGGGAGAGGCAGATCTTAAAGATTCGGAGCGCCGTTTGGAGCTTATAAGAAGTATGTATGAAGCAGGCGCTGCCGACGGTCTTGCTTATGATACTGCCATGGTAAATCACCTTCAGGTCCAGGAGGCTTTGGAGCAAAGAAATAATAACTTGGCTCTTGCCCGTACCGCTTTGACTGCATTACTCGGTTTGACTGCGGATAAAGATGTTGAAGTCAGTGCATTAAATGATTCAATTGTTCCTGATATTGCCTTGGAAATTCCGTCGGCACTGCTTTCTCGTCGTCCTGATTTGATGGCAAGTGAAGCTTTGTTAAGAAAAGCTTATGCCGATTATGATGTTGCGGCATTATCTTTATATCCGACTTTTATATTAAGTGCCGGAGTATCAGCAGGAGACACGGGAACTTTAGGTCGTTTCCTTGCTAACCCTTTAGGTACGTTAGGAGCCGCAGTAACTTTACCGTTCTTAAATTACAGTGAGCTTAATGCTCGTAAAGGTCAAGCTATGACCCAAAAGGACATCAGCGAGCTTGATTTTGTCAATACTTATATTAATGCCGTAAGGGAAGTATCTGATGCTGTAAGCAATATTACTTATTATAAGAATTTAGTTTCCAAGACCGAGCATGAATATACTCTTGCCCGTCAAAACTATGATCGCTATTCAGAGCGTTACCGTTACGGCGCCAGCTCTTTAAGCGAGTTCTTGGATGCCGCAGATACCTTGCGTTCAGCTTCTGATAAATATTTAAATGCAAAACGCATGGTTTTGAACAGCTCGATGGATCTGATGGTTGCCTTGGGCGGTGATACTCAGGAAGGAAAGATTGAAGATCTGCTGCAAAATCTTTGATGACTAATAAATTGGACAATAAAGCAGCATTTGATAATGATGCTGCTTTTAATCAAAAAGTTTTTGTAAATATGGATTTAATTCCTTGTCCCGTATGCGGACATTTATGTTCAAGGGATGCTCTTACCTGTCCTAAATGCGGTAAACCTCTTGCCAAAAAGAATAAGGTTATAGCGGCAATTCTGGCGCTGTTGTTCGGAGGCCTTGGCCTGCATAAATTTTATTTAGGCAAAATTCTCTGGGGAGTTATATATCTGCTGTTTTGCTGGACGGGAATTCCTTCTATAGTAGGTTTGGTTGAAGGAATAATCTATTTATTTACTTCAGATGAAGACTTTAAACATAAATACGGTTAAAAAGAGACATGGATATAAAACTTGCCTCATGGAACGTTAACGGAATTCGTGCCGTTAGCGCTAAAGAAGATTGGAAATGGTTTTCCGATTGTGGTTATGACGTGATTTCCCTGCAGGAAACAAAAGCAAGCGTTGAGCAGATGCCGGAAAGTATTACAGATCCTGTCGGCTATCATGCGTATTTCGCTTCTTCTATAGTGAAAAAGGGATATTCAGGAACCGCTGTTTTTTCTAAAAAAGAGCCGTTATCTCATGAAATTGAGCTTCCCGATCCTGAATTTCAGGGGGAAGGCCGCATTGTACATCTTGAGTTTGAAAAATTTCATTTCTTTAACGGATATTTTCCTAACGGCGGAGCGGATATCCTGGATGAAAGCGGTAAGCCAACGGGCGAATTTAAACGCGTACCCTATAAGATGGCATTTTTCGACAGCTTTTTTAAGTATGCGCAGAAGTTGCGCGAATCAAAGCCTATTGTAGTATGCGGTGATTTTAATATTGCCCATAATGAAATTGATTTGGCTCGCCCTAAGACTAATGTTAAAAACACCGGTTTTTTACCGCTTGAACGCGCTTTTTTAGATAAGTTTGTTGCAGCAGGGTATATTGATACTTTTAGGTTCGTCCACGGAGATTTAAAAGATCAATACACATGGTGGTCTTATAAGACCAGAGCTCGCGCTAAAAATGTAGGGTGGCGTATTGATTATTTCTTCGTGTCGGAAGAGTTAAAAGAAAATATCAAAGACGCATGGATTGAAAATGACGTTTTTGGCTCTGATCATTGCCCGATAGGCTTATGCCTAAGCTTTTAAAATGTGTTGAAAGAGTGCGTTTTACATATTTATGCACAAAAAAGGAGCATTAATTGCTCCTTTTTTAATGCAATTCTTTGTACCTTGCTTTATTTCAAGCCAACTGCTTTAATATATTAACAGTAAGACCTTGAGTGGTCGTTTTGTTATCAACCCATAAATTAATATGCCAAGGAGAGAAAGCGTGGAACGCGTAAATTTCCCATGTGAAAACGTGCTTCGTTTTGCGCCGCTGTCGGCAGCGCAATCATTTAATCAAAACTTTGTTTCATCCTGGCGATATTATTATTTCAACTAATTTTTGAAGATTAAAAGGGTGGTTTTTATGAACCTTAAGAATAGCAGAATGATCCCCCAGGCACCGAATTCGCGACAGGGGATCGTTGATTCAAGATTGAGCGATATATACCAATTGTTACCTCCTGTTGCTTTAGTTGAAAAATTTCCCGCAACGGACTTTACCGATAATTTGGTAAAAGGAACCCGGAAAATTTTTCATGATATTTTATGTGATAGCGATGATCGTTTAGTTGTCATTGCAGGCCCTTGTTCCATTCATGATCCTAAAGCTGCACTGGATTATGCAGCACGTCTTTTGGAGCTGCGCAAACGCTATGCAGATCAGCTTGAGATCATCATGCGTGTATACTTTGAGAAACCGCGTACGACAATAGGCTGGAAAGGACTTATCAACGATCCTGATTTAGACGGATCTTACGACATCAATAACGGTTTGCGTATTGCAAGAAAGCTTTTACGCGATCTTAATGAAATGGGAATACCGGCAGCTACCGAATATCTTGATACCATTTCTCCGCAGTACATTGACGAGTTCATTTCCTGGGGAGCAATCGGTGCCCGTACTACCGAATCACAGGTTCATCGCGAACTGGCATCAGGTCTGTCATGTCCGGTCGGGTTTAAGAACGCAACTAACGGCAGCGTAAAGATTGCTATGGATGCGGTCATAGCCGCTAAACATGAGCATACTTTTATGTCTGTAACAAAGTTCGGTTATGTTGCAATCGTGCATACCAAGGGCAACGAAGACTGCCATATTATTTTGCGCGGCGGTAAAGAGCCTAACTATAAGAAAGCAGATGTTGATGCTGCATGCGATATGCTGGTAAAGGCTGGTTTGCGTCCTAAAGTCATGATTGACTTCTCGCATTCCAACAGCTTAAAGCAGTTTAAAAAACAAATAGATGTAGGCAATGATGTAGCGGCACAAATTGCAGCCGGTGATAACCGCATCTTCGGCGTGATGATTGAATCTAATTTGGTTGAGGGCAATCAGCCGTTGTCGCGTAATCTTGATGAATTGGAATACGGCAAGAGCATTACTGATGCCTGCGTCGGTTTTGATGATACCGTCAAGATCATCGAGACTTTAAATAACGCAGTGCTGGAGCGTCGTAAGGTTCATCAGGCTTAATTGATCATTAATTCATAATAAGCCCTCCTTTTGGAGGGCTTTGACTTAGGAGGTCTCATGCATCCGTCTTTATCTCTTGAAAAGAGCAAAATTAAGATTTTACTTTTAGAAGGCGTAGATCCCAGTGCCGTAGAAACACTTAAAAATGCCGGCTACACTAATGTTGAATATGATAAAAAAGCTTATGACGGACAAGAGCTTCTCGATAAGATTGAAAACGTTCATTTTTTAGGCATTCGCTCCCGTACTCATTTGACTCGTGAAGTTTTACAGCACGCTAAGCGTTTGGTCGGAGTCGGATGTTTTTGTATCGGTACTAATCAAGTTGATTTGGATGCAGCGGCAGAGCTTGGTATCCCAGTATTCAATGCTCCTTTTTCTAATACCCGCTCTGTAGCTGAATTGGTTACTGGCGAATACTTGCAGCTTTTGCGCGATGTCCCGGCTCGTAATGCGTTACTGCATCGCGGCGGTTGGAAGAAAGCTGCCAAGGGATGCTTTGAGGCGCGCGGTAAGACCTTAGGCATTATCGGTTACGGTCATATAGGTACTCAAGTAGGTATCATCGCAGAAAGCTTAGGTCTTAATGTCGTGTATTATGATATTGAGAATAAGTTGTCTTTAGGAAATGCCAAGCAGCTTGCAAGTCTTGATGAGCTATTTGCCGCTGCAGATATTGTTACTTTGCATGTTCCTGAGACCGAGCTTACCCACGGTATGATTAATGCAGACGCTTTTGCCAAAATGAAAAACGGTGTTTTCTTCGTTAACGCATCCCGCGGAACTGTTGTTGAAATTGATGCTTTATGTGAAGCGCTTAAATCAGGAAAAGTATCTGGTGCTGCTGTTGATGTCTTCCCCAAAGAGCCGGCAGCCAACGGTGAGGAATTTGTTTCTCCTCTTCGTGAGTTTGATAATGTGATTTTAACTCCGCATATCGGAGCATCGACCGAAGAAGCTCAGTGCAACATCGGAATTGAAGTTGCTCAGAAGCTTGCCTTGTATTCTGATAACGGATCTACTTTAACCGCAGTTAATTTCCCTGAAGTATCGCTTCCTGCAAAGCGTGAGGGAGTATCACGTTTGCTTCACGTTCATAAGAATGTTCCGGGAGTTATGCGTCAGATCAACGAAGTGTTTGCTTCAAAAGATATTAACGTGGCGGCTCAGTATTTGCAGACAACCGGGGATGTCGGTTATGTAGTTATGGACATTCATTCAGAAACTCCTGAAGAGATTGTTCCGTTGTTAAAACAGATCCCGGCTACTTTAAAGTGCCGCATTCTTTACTAATAGATAAGAATACGTGGGAAAAGAGTAGGTCACAAGTCTGGTTCTGGCACAACTATAGCCTTGGTTTCGGGCAGGCATGTTTTTTAGCATGCCTGTTTTGTTTGGATGTTTAAATTTTATTTACTGTTTTATAGTTAAAAATTCATCAGCTATGCCATTAAGTTGCTTGGCAATCATCGCAAAATCATAATCAAGATTAAGAGTCATTACACTGATTTTATTTCCACTCATCATATAAGTATTGTTTGGTTGTATTTCTTCATCAGTTTTTGCGTAAAGAATCATGCCGGATACATCTCCACCGAATGCCGCTTTATTTTTAACATAAGTAAATATTTGATAAAGATTGTTTGAGTGGAGCTTAGTTACGTTGTAGTTAAATTGAGTTGTATGAGCGTAATATTTTGCATCAATGATTAGTGATTTATTCTTATAGTTTAGCGTAATATCAGATTTCATTGTAGGTAGCATCGTTCCGATACCGTCATCTAAAGCCCAATCGATTTGGGATGCTGTCGCTTTAAGCTGAGGATAGTGCTTTCGATAATATTCAAGAATAAACTTTTCATACAAGCGGCACATTTGCTGTTCGTCTAAGAACTGCAAAAGTTTCACGGATCCTTCTGCTGTTGTTTGCAATAGTCCTTTAATGATCAGATAGCAAACTGACATTAACATTTGGTAGCTTTGATTGTTACGATTAAATCTTAGTTTCCAGTCGATATCAAAAATATTAATCTTTTTAACATTTTTAAAATAGAAAAGGATATTTCTTAAACTTTTTTTTCTGGTTTTAGGAATATCATATCGGAGAAGAAGTTCGATAGTGGCTTTTAGAATGCGGTTCATATATGAATTAACAGAAAAATCATCATATGTGCATATTAATTGATGTTTTATTATGGTTTGACCTTTAATTGATTCATTAACATCAATTTTTCCTTTCAAGCAACTTAATGGTCCTGTATTTTCGATATACGTTCGTCCTAGCCCTCGCTTAAGTTGTATGTTTACGCTTTTTACGAGAATTGCAGACAATAGATCTGCAGTATTGGCAAACTTCTCTGTACTGCAACTTGCATATCCTTGATTTTTTAATATTTGAAAAGCATATGCAAGCATGTGATAAATATTTTGAATCCGAATCATCGGATTGCCTCTTTTAATTTATTAGCCCAAGCTTTTACCTTGCTCGGATCGTCAAACCAATATTCATTTAAAAGAGGAATAATTTCATAATTAATTACTGATTCTAACCATTCATCACTAATTTCTTTTTCAGTACAGAAATAACTGTGACCGATGCAAAAGCCATGACCTAAACTTTCATCATTTTCGATAGCTGTATTTAATTGTTTTATTGTCTCGATAAGGTTATCAAATTTGTAACTATTCTTGTTTTGTCTGTATTTAATAAATCCTTCCGTTTCAAAGGCCGGTAAGAATTCGAAGAAGGCAAAACGACGTCTTAAAGCATAATCTAATATTGCAAGACTGCGGTCGGCAGTATTCATCATACCGATGATGTAAACGTTTTTTGGTACTGAGAATTGTTCATCAGAGTAAAGAAGTTGTAAAGATACTCCTCGTTTATCTTTCTCTATTAACATGAAGAGTTCGCCAAAAATTTTGCTCAAGTTTCCACGATTGATTTCATCAATGATAAAGAAGTAATCATTTTCAAGATCTTGCTCAGCTTTCTTGCAGAAAGTATAAAATGGTCCTTTTTTTAACTCAAAGCCGCTAGGAGAGGGCCTAAAGCCGATAATAAAGTCTTCGTAGCTATAACTTTGATGGAATTGCACCATCATAACTCTGTTAGGATCTTTTACTCCTATCTTGGAGTAGGCTAGTCTTTTTGCGGCAAATGTTTTACCAACTCCAGGAGCTCCCTGCAGGATGATGTTTTTCTTGTTTTCAAGCAAGTTCATAAGTTGGTAGTAATTATCTTCACTTATGTATACTTCACTTAAGAAATCATTTTCTGTGTATTCAGTGTACTGAATTTCAACTTCTTCTCTTTCTTCATCCAAATCATCATCAAAAAGTTCATTTAATTTTTCAACATAATCAGTATAAGGCGTTATATCCGTTAGTGTTTTCATAACGGCTTGACCAGGGTGTGTCCAATCACCTTTGTGAGTCCACTTCATTTTGCGAAAGTTTTTATAATTATCATCAAAATCATCATTAAAAATATAGTTTGACAAGACTGTGCCTTTGCCAACAATGTGATGCATGCCTTTTTTTACAAATACAATATCTCCTGGTTTCATATCGTGGACAAATTGCCATGTAGCATGTGCAGAATTTTTATAAGAAAGAGTAGGGTCAATGCACTCTTTCATTTTCTCTTTCATTTCATCTTTGTTTGAGAAAGCCGATAAATTGCCGATTTTTCCCCACCCGATTGCCATAACTCCTTTGTTGTAAAAAGTTTCCCACATATCAGCATTATTACCGGGAGAATAAATCCAATAATGAACAGAGCTTATATCTTTGTCTCCAATTGCCTCGCCGACATTTACACGGGTATTTTCATTTATTGCTTCAGCGCTTTCTTTTTTTTCTTTTTGAGATGATTCCCACGCTAAATAGGATATTTCAGGAAAATTTTTATAACTACAGCTTTCTTTTTCTAAGATTAAATGTATTAAATCATTTAGACTAAGATATTCTTTACCTGATGGTGCATTTTTTAATTTTCCGATCTTTTCTATAAGATTGATAGGAACATTTTTAGGATTAGTAATATATTCACGAGTGTTGCCATCTAGACTTATATATTCATATGGCCTTATCCAGTAAAGTGCCATAGTAATATTCCATCTGACACCTTTTTGTTTTAAAGCAATATCGTATGCATTTATAAATTCTTGTTTGTTGATATCTGAACGATTATTTGAATACTTTAAAGCTGCCGCAAATACCGCCCACAAATTTTCAATATCATTTTCACCTCGTTCGCCATTAAAACGAAAGAAATTTGCATTTTGGTTGTTTAGCTCTGGAACTCCTTTAAAAGATGTTGGAACAGGAGTATTAATTGAAAGTTCGGAGGCGAATCCTTGCAAAATAGCAATTTTGTTTGAGTTAGTAATTTGCTTGTTGAAAAATCCGAAAAGAGTGAAAGGATCAATGTCAATTATGGTATTGTCTGGTTCGATTTTTGGTACATTTTTATTGATATCGTTAAATATTTTCTTTATTTTTTCTATAAGTGTTTTTCTATCTTTCTTATATGGCAGAAGCTTATCTGCAAGCTCCATGTAAAAATTAACCCAACCAAGATATTCTTTAGATTCCATTTTCTATTTCCATTATTTTGTTTTTATATTTTTATTACTTAAATCCTAATGCTGATAATGCAATAAAGATATTTTCAAAGCCGTCATATAAAATTAAAAATTTTTATTAAGCAAATATAACAACATAAAAAATTTAAGATTTCAACAAATTACTCTTAGTATTAATACAAAAGTCGCAGTTTATGAAAAGATGCTGAAAGTTCAAAATTCTTAATTAATTGCGATTAATAACACCAGAAAAAAACGCGGCCGAAAAAACTTCGGCCGCAAGAGGGGACTATTAAAGTCCCATGCTGAAATAACGGTTAGTGTTATTAAATGAAATATCCTCAACGATTTGACCTAAAAAGTCCATATCTGCAGGATACATGCCTTTTTCTACCCAATTACCGATTAAGTTACACATAATACGGCGGAAATATTCATGGCGGGTATAGGAAAGGAAGCTTCTTGAATCAGTAAGCATACCGACAAAATTACCTAAAATAGACAAAGAAGCTAAAGTAGTCATTTGATCGATCATGCCCTGATAAGTATCGTTAAACCACCACGCAGATCCCTGCTGGATTTTGCCTTGAGCTTCAGGCCCCTGGAATGCTCCGATAGCGGTTGCGATAACGGCATTATCTGCAGGATTTAATGAGTACCAAATCATTTTAGGCAAAGCGTCAGCTTCATTTAAAGCATTCATGAACTGTGAAATACCTTCAGCACACGGACGATTGCCTACGACATCATAGCCGGTGTCAGCGCCTAAAATCTTGAACATTTTGCTGTTAGGATCGCGAATAGCTCCATAATGCATTTGCATTACCCATCCGTACTTGGTATACCCCTTAGCAAGGTGGATAAGGATCATGGTTTTATAGGCTTCAATTTCAGCATCGATCAGCTTTTCGCCTTTTATTCCTTTTTGGTAAATAGCTTCCAATTCATCTTTAGACACTATGCGGCAATAGGCATAGTCAATTCCATGATCTGCAGCACGGCATCCTTGATCGTCAAAGAATTTCATGCGAACGTCCAAGGCATTAAAAAATTCTTCGCAGCTATTGATTGCTGAGACACCGACTAATTTTGCAATATGGGCAACATATTCCTTAAATCCAGGTTTTTCAATTTTCATTGCCTTATCCGGACGCCAGGCGGGAATTACTTTGCAGGTACAGGTGCCTTGCTCTCTGATTTTTTGATGCCACTCAAGACTGTCGCCCGGATCGTCCGTAGTGGCAACTAATTTAACATTTGATTTTTTAATGATGGATTGAACTCTGAAATCATCAGTGGCAAGTTTAGCATTGCATTCATCCCAAATTTCTTTGCAGGTTTTTTCGGAAAGAGTTTTAGTAATGCCGAAATAGCGCTTGAGTTCAAGGTGGGTCCAGTGATACAGAGGATTACCGATAGCGCGCGGCAATGATTTGGCGAACATCTCAAATTTTTCATAATCAGAACTTTCATTGCCGGTGATAAGTTTTTCAGGAACACCGTTTGATCTGATCATGCGCCATTTATAGTGATCACCGCTAAGCCAGGCATCGGTAATGTTGCGGAATTGGTAATTTTCGGCAATTTGCTGCTGATTGATATGGCAATGATAATCAATGATAGGCATTTTGGCCGCATGTTCATGAAATAGTTTTTTAGCGGTTTCGGTTTCAAGAAGAAAATCTTCATCCATAAATGCTTTCATAAATTTCTCCTTTGAAAAAAGAGCTCGCAGGAGGAGCTCTTTTTGTGATTATGTTTGTTAAATTTATTTAGGTAAAGTTGCTTCGTAACCGCAGAGTTCAGGAATAAAGCTGGAGATCTGAGGTACATAGGTACAAAGCATCAATACTGCGATAATGACGATATAGAAAGGAATCAAAGGTTTGATTACTCTTTCAATAGTTGTTTGTGCAACTTTTACGCCCACAAACAAAATGTTTCCTACAGGCGGGGTAATGGTTCCAATGCAGAGGTTGAAGGTTATTACAATACCGAATTCTACCGGGCTTAAACCGCACTGAATTGCAATAGGCAGGAAAATCGGGGTAAAGATCAAGATTGCCGGAGTAGTGTCAAGGAAAGTACCAACGATCAAAAGAATAATGTTGATGATAAGTAAGATGATGATCGGATTGGAGCTTACGCCGTTTAACATTTCACCGACAAGAGAAGGGATATTTACGAAAGAAATAACCCAGGACATGATTGAAGATACACCGATAAGCAGTACGATGATGCCGGTCATCTTAGCTGAATCTGCGTAAATTTGAACCAAAGCTTTCCAGGTAATGGAGCGATAGATAATAGACAGAATCAGTGAATAAACTACGGCAACGATAGCACCTTCTGTAGCAGTGAAAGCTCCTGCAACGATACCGCCTATTACAATAATGATAAGCAGTAAAGAAGGAATAGCGTCCAATGTTACCTTGATGGCAAGACTTGCAGTAATCTTCTGACTGTCGCCTTTATATCCAAGACGCTTAGCCCAGAAGTATGCTACAACCATGCAGCTTAGACCCCATAAAATTCCCGGGATATAACCAGCAAGGAATAATGCAGCAACAGAGGTACCGCCTGAAACTAATGAATAAGTAATAAGTACGTTTGACGGCGGAATGAGCAAACCAGTCGGGGCCGTGGCAATATTGACTGTTGCCATATAATTGCGGCTGTACCCTTCTTTAACCGCAATCGGTCCGATAATGGTTCCCATTGCTGAAGCAGCTGCTACGCCGGAGCCTGAAATGGCACCGAACATCATATTGGCCATGGAGTTGGTATGGGCGTATGAACCGGGAATTTTACCTACCAAAAGGCGTGCAAAATTCATAAGACGTATAGCGATACCGCCTTGGTTCATGATATTTCCGGCTAATATGAAAAACGGAATTGCAATTAAGGTAAATACTGAAATACCTGTAAAAGTTCTTTGTGCACCAGTTTGCAGCATCATGTTGAAATCAAGAGCATTAGCGCCGGCGACTAAAGATGAAATAGCAATGGCAATACAAATAGGTACACCTAAAACAAGGAGTACAATCATTGTTATCGCCATGATAAGAGCTACTGTAATTGTCATTTTATTCTCCTAACTAAAGGAGCGAAAGGAGCCGCTCCTTTTCACGGTTATGCATTATCTTCATCACCAACGCCGTATTGATCGACATTAGGATCTTTTAACATTGAAAACATTTTGGCTAAATTGAGCAAACCGTATACGGTGATCAAAATACCTGAAATAGGAAGTACAGCATACATAAGGCCCATGTTAACGCCTAAGGATGCAGTAACCTGATTCATGTTTTCAGCAGCCATAACATAACCGCCGTAGATTAAGAGCAATATGGCAGTTAAAATCACAAGGATCTCTGAAAGTATGTCCAAAAATACACGTTTTTTACCGGTAAACTTGCTATATATAAAGGCCATACAAAGGTGGCCGCGCTCGCCAAATACGATTGCGGCTGCCAAAATAGAGAGCCAAGTGAAGCTATAAGTAACGAGCTCTTCGGAAATAGTGCTCGGAGAATTAAAGAAATAACGCGTTATAATCTGGTAAGAGCCGATTACCGTCATGAACATGAATAAAAACACGCAGAAGGTAATCAGGCATTTATCAAGTAACTTTCTGATAGCTTCCATTAACTGATGCTCCTAAAAAATCAAATTATTGAGCCTGGTTGGCTTGTTCTGCAGCTTCGTATAAAGGTTTTAATGCAGGAGTCTTGTTCAAAAGTTCCTGGTGGATAGGGAGAACCTTATTGCGGAACTCGTTAACGTCAACATTAATGAATTCAACACCCATCTCTTCAGCCTGCTTCTTGGCTTCGCCTACGCGTTTGTGCCATGCGGCAAACTCGGCTTTTTCAGCTTCTTTTGCGGCTTCATCAAAGACTTTCTGTTCATCAGCTGATAAGCCGTCATAGAACTTCTTTGATACTACAAGAAGGTCAGGGACCATCTGGTGCATATCATAGGAGAAGTATTTGCAGACTTCACCGTGTTTCTGGTCGGTTAAAGCAAGCTCATTATTCTCAGCGCCGTCAATAACGCTTTGCTGCAAGGCAGAGTAAACTTCACCAAATGACATAGGAGTTGCAGCGCCGCCGAATGCCTGCATCATAGCAACGTTGGTAGGACCTGCCTGAACGCGGAATTTCTTGCCTGCAATATCGCTTACGCTTCTAATCGGGGTTTTGGCATAGAAGTTACGGGTACCGGCAGTGAATGATGCGACCGGATAGAAACCGTTTTTATCGGAGTTTACGCTTAATTGCTCAAGTATTTCAGGATTGGTAATGAAATTCTCAAAAGCTTTTTCTGAGGTGAAAATGTAGGGAATTGAGAATAATGAATAAAGAGGATCAAATGATTCGATATTAGCTGTAGAAACAACTAAGTACTGAACTGAGCCTTGCTTAATTAATTCAAGAACTTTTTCGTTAGCGCCCAATGTGGCGTTAGGGAAAATCTGAATTTCGAACTTATCGCCTAATTTGCTTTCTACATAATTTTTAAAAGCAACTAAACCTAAATGATCAGGATGGGTTTCAATCTGTGAATGGGACATGCGAATAAGCTGTTTTTCTTGTTCGCCGCAGCCGCTTAAGGCTAAAGTGGAAGCTAAGGCAACAGCCAATGCAGTTCCGAATAATTTATTAATGCGCATATAAATACCCTCAATTTATTAATAGCATTATGTAGAAAACGAAGTAATTAACATACTTGTATTCTAGTAACCACGTTAAATATACGGTAAAAAAATAAAAAAACTGCTAGCTTGCGCAAATTTCAAACATTTAAATTTAAATTATGTGTAAAAATGTCGACTAGTATACAAATTCGCGGTTTTTAATATGTAAAGCCGCTTATTTTTTGCCTTATTTGTATGATTTATCAAGGTTTACTATTAATTATTTGAAAAATAATAACAATTTATCTTCAATAAAGAGTTATTGCACAAAAAAATAAGCAATATCTAATGAAATTAGTGCAAAAATTCAAACGTTTTAGTTAAAGATTTTATTTTGTTTAGAATTATAAAAAAGCAAATAAAAACGGCACCAAAAGGTGCCGCCTTAATATAAATTTTTAATTTAGAAATCTGCGTTTCTCGGGGTACGCGGGAACGGAATTACATCACGGACATTTCCGACGCCGGTGATGTAAACGATAAGACGTTCAAAGCCGAGACCGAAACCTGAATGAGGTACGCTTCCGTAGCGTCTTAAATCTCGATACCACCAATAGGCATTTTTATTCAGTCCCATTTCTTCAATACGTTTGTCCAGCATTTCAAGACGCTCTTCACGTTGTGAACCGCCGATAATTTCACCGATTCCGGGAGCAAGAACGTCCATGGCGGCAACAGTTTTACCGTCATCATTCATGCGCATATAGAATGCTTTAATATCTTTAGGATAGTTCTTTACAACAACCGGTGATTTAAAATGTTCTTCGGCAAGATATCTTTCATGCTCTGACTGTAAATCAATACCCCATTTAACCGGGAACTCAAATTTTTTACCGCAGGTTTCGAGGATTTTGATGGCATCAGTGTAGTCAACTTGAGCAAAATCAGCATTGATAAAGCGCTCTAAGCGTCCGATAGCGTCTTTGTCTACACGTTCCACGATAAACTCCATATCGTCGCGGCGCAATTCAAGCACGGTACGAAATACGTATTTGAGCATATCCTCGGCAACGGCGGCGCATCCGTTTAAATCGGTAAATGCCATTTCAGGCTCACACATCCAGAATTCGGCAAGATGGCGGGTCGTGTTGGAATCTTCAGCACGGAAAGTGGGGCCGAAGGTATAGCATTTAGAAAAAGCGCTGGCGTAAGTTTCAACGTTTAACTGACCTGAAACGGTAAGATAAGCGTGACGACCGAAGAAGTCTTTGCTGTAATCCACCTGTCCTTTATCATCTTTAGGAATGTTGTTAAGGTCAAGGTTAGTTACGGTAAACATCTCACCGGCGCCTTCGCAGTCGGATGCGGTGATAAGCGGGGTTGAAACCCACATAAAACCGCGCTCCTGGAAAAATGAATGGATGGCGTAAGCTGCGGTATTGCGAATTCTCATGACGGCGCCGATTAAATTGGTGCGCGGACGCAGATGGGCATATTCACGCAGATATTCGATGCTGTGACGCTTGGCACTCATCGGATAGGTATCAGGATCTTCGACAAATCCGTAAACTTTAATAGCTGTTGCTTTAATTTCAAAAGCCTGGCCTTTTCCTTGCGAAGCTTCAAGAGTGCCTTCTACGGCAAGAGAACAGCCGGTGGTCAAAGATAAAATTTCGCTTTCGTAATTGTTAAGTGACTTGTCGGCGATGACTTGAACATTGTTAAAGCAAGATCCGTCATTTACGGCAAGGAAAGAAAATCCGGCTTTGGAATCACGACGGGTGCGCAGCCAACCTGCAAGGGTAACAGTGCTGCCGACGGCATATTTACCGTCAAGAATGTCTTTGGCACTGACAAGACTCATTTATAAAGCTCCTTCTTTATTTTTAATTTCAATACTTTGGGGGTCAAGACGTCCGGCTTTAGTGCGGATCATAATCATTCCGCGAGGACGCTTGCTGTTTCCGACAACCATTACGGGAACCTGATCCGTATGGTGCTCGTTAAGGTAACGTTTTATTTCGTGAGCTACCGTTTCGCCGGCAAGTCTGGTTTCGATGTCGATAGGGCCGTAATCTTTAACATCTACCACGGCTTTTAATATGGTAATTCCTCGTACGGGCTCACAAGAGGTTAATGTTCCTACGGTATGAACTCCGTTTTTCATCAAATTTTTTACCTTTTTATATAGGTAAAAACTCTTTACAGCCATAATTGCGAATACTGCGGCCATAAAGTAATGCATATACGGTTCTTTGTTTCCTTGTGAATAGGCATAAGCGGCTAATATTAAAGCAGTTGCGACAATCAAAGTATAAATGATGCCGAATACGAATTGCGCTGTTCCTACACGCGGTTCAAAAGAGTGAGAGCGGCTAAACATGAGTAATCAATCCTTCAAATGATCCTGTCGGGTTAAAGTCATAGTTATCTTCGTCTTTATCAAAAACTACGGTAATGACGCAACTTGCATCAACTACTACGTATGAACTTTTTTGCAGAGATTGTGCCGCAACATCATTAAGCAAATTTGCTTTTATAAATGATTTGAATTTAACAGGGGTACCGGGCTTTAACAATAAATCTTTAGGCTCTTCAATATGGCTTGCAGCTTTAGTCCCGTTAACGAAAACGTCCACTTTATATTCTTTTATCTGCAAAGGCTCAAGGGAACGATGTTCCATGGTAAAAGCGATATTAAAACCCGGCTCTTGATCAGGACCGGTAAGGGTCAGACTGTTTATTTGCAAAAATGGTTTTTGTGACCCGTCAGGAAGCGAACTGCAGCCTGTCATGGTTATAGCGCTGCAGATACCGAGGAGTAAAAGGATTTTTCTAAACATTTTTTATTAAAGTATAAATTATGATAAATAAGCGTAAATTTTATCATTTTAAACTTGTTTTTGGTTAGCAAAAATGATGTTGCTGGCAGTATGAAAGAAATAATTTTTGTATCTCACAAAACTATGACTCTAAAAGTTGCTCCAAAATAAAGCAAAAAATAAAATCTTTTTACCAAAATAGTGCATAATTTTTATAAAAAAATTAAAAACAGCACAAAAAAGGTGAGTTTGATTTAATATATCTTAAACGCAACGTTTAGCGTTTGATACTTTTATAAAAATACTTTGTAGGAAAGTCGTTACCCTCGACGGAAATACAAAGCTGTTAAAAACTTTAAAGTAGTTTTTACGCAAAGCAAAAAAGTCGCCTGCCTTAAGTTCAACGTTATCAGCGTCGTTAATTTAATCACATATTTTCTCTGCCTGAATACTTAATTTTCATAGTATTCAAAGGCAAATCTATATTTTAAGAACATTCGTTTAGGTTAGTACTATGAACTCAATTGTTACCTCTTTGGGAAAATTAAGTGCTTTTTTCGGTAAGACTTTTGCTTTGTGGGTAATTATTTTTGCCTGCATTGCATATAACGCTCCGTCTTACTTTACTTTCCTTGCTCCGTACATTTCCATTTTGCTCGGTATCGTAATGTTCGGTATGGGGCTTACCTTAAGAGCCAAAGACTTTTCTGAAGTATTTACCCGTCCGCTTGAAGTTATTATCGGTATTTTAGGTCAGTTCATTATTATGCCGCTTACTGCTTGGGGCTTGTGCAAGGTTTTAGGTTTAAGTGATGAAATTGCCGTAGGCGTTATTTTGGTAGGCTGCTGCCCAGGCGGTACCGCTTCAAACGTTATGACTTATTTAGGAAAAGGCGATGTTCCTCTTTCTGTTACCGTTTCTTCATGCACCACGGTTTTGGCACCAATCGTAACTCCGGCTTTGATTTATCTCTTTGCCAATCAGTGGGTTGATGTTGATCCTTACGGAATGTTCATGTCAATTGTCAATATCGTGATCCTTCCGATAGTTGCCGGTGTTATTATCAATAGCTTTTTCGGTAAATTCGTACGTAATGTCGTTGTTGCATTACCTTTGATTTCTGTTTTTGCCATCGTTGCTATTGTTATTGCTGTTGTTGCAGTAAGCCAGCAGAAAATTGCCGAAACCGGACTTATCATTTTTGCAGTAGTTGTTCTGCATAACGGTTTAGGTCTTGCCTTGGGTTATTTCCTTGCAAAGGTATGCGGCATGTCTGTAGCCAAGAGAAAAGCTATTTCTATGGAAGTCGGAATGCAGAATTCAGGTTTGGGTGTCGCTCTTGCCATGGCTCACTTCAGTCCGTTGTCGGCAGTGCCTTCAGCAATTTTCTCCGTGTGGCATAATATTTCAGGTCCGATTTTGGCAACTATTTATGCCAATATGAAAAACAGCCCTGAAGATGATGCAAAGATGAATAGAAAAGACTAGTAGAAAATAAAATTATTAGTCTGTAAAAAAGAGCTCCGAAATTTAATGCGGAGCTCTTTTTATTTAATAGCACGTAAAGGCGGATTAATATGATGCATATAGGTAAGAAAAGTTTTTTAATTTGCTTTAAGCTGTCAATTATTTGCGGTTTATCAAATAATTGTAATTAAGCTCAAGTAAAAATTAATCATTGCAATAGAATGAAAAAGTTAAAGTATTTTTTAATGTATTTAGGTGGGATTTTTCATGATGCAGTTAAATTTGTCTGTTTGCCCCGATAAGAAAAGTGACTTACCGATTCGCGTAATACAATTTGGTGAAGGTAATTTTTTACGCGGTTTTATTGATTGGATGGTCTATAAGTTAAATTCAAAAGGTTTGTTTAACGGCAGAATTTTAGCTTTACAGTGCACTCCGCGCGGACGCGTCGTTCCTAAGCTTAAAGCACAAGACGGTCTTTATACTACATTGCTTCATGGGATTGATGGCGGAAAAAGCGTAGAAGAGAATGAGGTAGTTAATTCGATTGCAAAGGCAATGAATCCCTATGAAGAATGGCAGGATATTTTAGAGTACGCAAAACTTGAATCTTTGCAGTTCGTGTTTTCCAATACTACAGAAGCCGGAATTACATATGTAAAAGAAGATTTAAAAGAGGGAATTGCTCCTTCTTCTTATCCCGGAAAATTAACCGTATTTTTGTATGAAAGATTCAAACATGCAAAATGTACCTGCAAATGCGGGTACGGCATGGTGGTTATGCCGTGTGAGTTACTGGATGATAACGGTAAAAAATTAAAGAATATAGTTTTACAGCTTGCAAAAGACTGGAATTTAGGTGATGAGTTTATATCTTACCTGAATGAAGATTGCCGTTTCTTAAATACTCTTGTTGATAGAGTAGTTTCAGGATATCCGGTAAACGAAGCACAGAATTATGAAGAAAAATTAGGTTATGTCGATGAACTCATGACATGCGGTGAACTGTTCCATTTCATGGCCATCGAAGGCGATAATGATGTAAATGATTTGCTGCCGTTTGCAAAAGCAGGACTTAACGTTGTAGTGGCTCCCGATATTACTCCGTATCGTTTGCGTAAAGTGCGCATTTTAAACGGAGCTCATACTGCAAATGTTCCTGCCGCATTCCTTGCCGGACTTTCTACTGTAGATGAAATGATGTCTGATCCTGTCACGGGAGCGTTTGTTCATTCCGTGGTTTATGACGAAATAATTCCGGCAGTAAATCTTGATAAAACAATGCTGACTGAGTTTGCCGATGACGTGATGAATCGTTTTAAAGATCCTTCTATGCATCATCAGCTTGCATCTATTTTGATGAATTCGTCTTCAAAACTTAATGCCAGAGTGATTCCTTCAATTCTTGACGCAAGAGCAAAAGGCGTATTACCGAAAAAATTATGTTTTGCTGTAGCTGCTTATATCGCTTTGTATCATGATGCCGAAGGCGTTCCGGTTAAAGTAAAGCGCGCAGACGGTAAAACGGGTGAATTTATTGATGACGCATACGCAGTAGAAGTTTTAAAGAAAGCTTGGTCCGTATATCAAAAAAATGAAGCCAGCGCATTATTTACTGTAAAAACCGTATTATCCGATACAAAATTATGGGGGATTAATTTATCTGCAGATGTTGATTTGACTGCTACTATTGCAAAATACACCCATGCCATTATTACTGATGGTGTTGTAACTACAATGCGAGCATTATTGGAGCTTAATTAAATGCAAGCCATAAAAATAAATCCTGAAGATGTTGTTGCTGTTGCCCTGACTGATTTAAAGCAGGGACAAGAAGTAAAGCTTGAAAATGACGTCGTGATCTTACAAGAAGATATCCCTCGCGGACATAAATTTGCACTGTATGATTTAGATGAAAACGATCCGGTTATTAAATACGGATATCCCATAGGCAGAGCAAAACATGCTGTTAAAAAAGGCGAGCATGTTCATACGCAGAATGTTAAAACCGATTTAAAGGCCTTTGGGTCATATAATTATGATAAAGCGCCTAAAACCGAATTAAAGCATGTTGATCGTTATTTCGACGGTTATGTAAGGTCAAACGGTGATGTAGGTATTCGTAATGAAATATGGATTATTCCTACGGTTTTTTGCGTAAATCATGTAGCAAAAGAGCTGGAGTCTTATGCTCAAAGCCGTTTGTCCGAATTTGTAAATGTTGACGACTGTCTTGCTTTGACTCACCCGTACGGCTGCTCGCAGATGGGTGAAGATCAAACTACGACTCAGAAAATTTTAGCTTGTTTGACTCGTCATCCTAATGCCGGTGCGGTCTTGGTTTTAGGTTTAGGTTGTGAGAACAATAATATCGGTGTGTTTAAGGAGTTTTTGAATGCAAATGATGATCGCATTCATTTCTTAAATTCGCAGGATGTAGAGGATGAGCTTACTGCCGGAAAGTCCATTATTGATGAGCTTTTGGTAAAAGTTAACGCTTATAAGCGTCAAAAGGTCAGTATCGACAAATTACGTATCGGCTTAAAATGCGGCGGATCTGACGGTTTGTCGGGAATTACGGCAAATCCTTTAATCGGCAGGCTTAGTGATGTCGTCGTAGGCTCGGGTGGAACCTCGGTAATGACGGAAGTTCCCGAAATGTTCGGAGCAGAACAGATTTTGATGAATCGTGCCGTTAATAGTGAAGTTTTTGATAAGTGTGTGAAACTTATCAATGATTTTAAAAATTATTTCTCCTCTCACGGTCAGGTTGTTTCTGAAAATCCGTCTCCTGGTAATAAGGCCGGCGGTATTACTACATTGGAGGATAAATCTTTAGGTTGCGTTCAAAAAGGCGGCAAAGCTGAAGTTTGTGATGTTCTCAAGTACGGTGAATCGTTGCGCAGTCATGGCTTGAATTTATTGCAAGGGCCGGGCAATGACGGAGTTTCCTGTACTGCTTTAGCCTCAGCCGGATGCCATATGGTATTGTTTTCGACCGGACGCGGTACCCCTTTTGCTACAGCTATTCCTACTGTTAAGATTTCAACTAATACTGCTTTATTTAATAAAAAACAGGATTGGATTGATTTTAATGCCGGAGCAATTGTTGATGGTACAGGCTTTGATGAGCTTACGGATAAACTTTTAGATTACGTTCTTGAAGTTGCTTCCGGAAAGAAGACCTTGTCTGAAAAGCGCGGTTTTCATGACATTATTATTTGGAAAGATGGGGTGACTTTGTAGTTTATATAAAAATATAATATAAGGAAGAAAAATGATTACTCGAGACTATTTAGAAAAAGTTGATATTAACAAGGCTTATCGGCTGTTAAATTTGGGTGCTACTTGCATGGTAACAGCAGAGTACAACGGTGATACCGGAGCCATGCCTGCAACTTGGGTTGGAGCTCTTGATTATAATCCGACAAAATGTACGGCTGTTATTGCTAAAGAGCATTATACTCGGCCTTTAATTGAAAAATCAGGATATTTTGCTATCGGTGTTCCCAGTGTCGCCATCGCTAAAGAGTTGTTTTATTTAGGCTCAGTAAGTAAAAATGACGAAAAAGATAAGCTTGAAAAATCCGGAGCAGAATTTTTTACTTTAGATAACAGTAAGATCCCGCTTATAGATGGATGTATCGGTTATCTTATTTTTAAAGTTATTCCGGAACCGCATAATGAGCAGGTTTATGATTTATTCATCGGAGAGTGTGTAGCTGCTTATGCAGATAAACGCGTTTATAAAAACAATCATGTATGTTTTGACGGGGTTGATCCTAAGCTGCACACTTTGCACTACGTTGCAGGCTCTCATTTCTTTGCTTTAGGGGATGAGTTAAAAGGTGACGGCTTTGGCCTGGATGAATAAAATCAATAAGCTTTAAAATTTTAATACGGAATAAAAAGGCGGGAGTACTTTTAGTATTTCCGCCTTAATTGTTTTTACTGTTCTTTATTTTCAGAGGATATTTGATTTTCAGGCTTTATCGGTAAAGTCTGTTGCGGAGTATAAGCTTCTCCTAAAATATATTGCTTGGCAAACATATCAACAAATAAAAGGAACATTGACACTATAAGCGGTCCGAAAATAACTCCCATAAACCCGAAAATCGGTAAGCCGGCAATAACGCCGAAAATAGTTATCAAAGGGTGAGTATTAGCCATCCGCTTTTGCAGGATCATGCGGATCACGTTATCGCATTGTGAAATGATAGCGATGCAGTAAAAAGCAAGACCTAGTGTTGACAATAAAGATCCGTCAAAATATTGTCCGATAACCAAAGGGATCCATACAATCATGGTGCCGACAATAGGAATTATTGAAGCAAAACCGGTAAGAACACCGAATAGTAAAGCGTTGTTTACTCCGCATAACATGTAACCTATGGTTGCAACTACTCCTTGAATGACGGCTAACAGCGGAATTCCTATAGCATTGGAGCGGACGATTACATGAAGTCTTTTGATGACGGCATGTTTATTTTCTTCGCTAAAAGGAAGAAGTTTTGCTATATAAAGTTCCATTTTCATTCCGCCTGACAGCAGGAAAAATAGCAGGAGGATTGCTGTAAAAACGTTAATGGCAAAATTATTGATTCCCGACATCAGCATATTGAAAATATTGCTAAATTGTGCAGTTATAAAACTTAAACTTTTGTCGGTAATGAGGTCAAAACCGGTAGCCTCTTCAATTTTTTTGATAGTTGTGGTTATTTTTTCTATGGCGATCTTAGGATCAAGATCGAAATTTTGCACCAACTCAATAGCGTACCAGGCGAGCAGAGATAACGGAATTAGGATAAAGACTGTGACGGCAATGGTTATAATCCAGGGAGATTTTCTTTTACCGTATTTTCTTGCCAAGTAAAAATTAGGTCTTCTTAACAGGACATATAAAGTAATTGATCCTAAAATTCCATTAACAAAAGGAAGCGCCTGTAAGATGAGGGCATAGCCTAATATTAATATTAGAAATAGAAGTGATAGTTCAAAATAACGTTCACGTGAGTTATTGTTCATTTTTATCGTTTCCGAGCATGGCTTTAATTCTTGATTTTAACAAAATGAAGTTGTTTACTCTTTTAGTTAGGGGATATTTTTTGAAAAAACACGCATTTTCGTAATGCTGTATTTTGTAAGAACCTTTATTAAAGATAATATTATTATGAGAGAGAGCAACAAAACAAAGTGTGTCAAGAGTTTTTATGAAAGATACTGAATTACTTAGAGAAAAATATTTAGAGTTATTAGCTCAGCAATATCCCTCCCGTTATGCTGCATTTACGGAAATTATCAATTTGCAGGCGATTTTGAATTTACCTAAAGGTACAGAGCATTTTGTCAGTGATTTGCATGGAGAATATGATGCCTTTTGCCATATTCTTAATAATTGCTCGGGAGTTATACGTGAAAAAGTCGATATTGTTTTCCAAAATTTATATGAAAACGAGAAGGCTGATCTTTGTACCTTGGTGTACTATCCTCATGAGAAGCTTGAACTTTTAAAGCAGCAGGGAATAGTAGACGCTAATTGGTATAAGACAGCCATTAAGCGTCTGATTGTTTTAGCTAAGTTCATTTCATCAAAATATACCCGCTCTAAAGTGCGCAAAGCCATTCCTCGTGAGTTTAATTATATTATCGACGAGCTTATGCACGCTATGGCAGATGAGGATAACAACCGACTCCGTTATCATGAGAAAATTTTCGATTCGATTATTGAAACTGGAAGTGCTCATCACTTTATAAATTCTCTTGCTTCTTTAATAAAACGTCTTGCTGTTGATCATCTTCATTTAGTAGGCGATATTTTTGACAGAGGTTCGCATCCGGATAAGATCATTGATCTTTTGATGCAGCACCACAGCCTTGATATCGAATGGGGAAATCATGACATTTTGTGGATGGGAGCAGCCTGCGGATCGCTTGTCAGCATTATGACCGTGGTTCGTAATAATGTTCTTTATGATAATTATGAGCTGTTGGAAAACGGATACGGAATAAGCATGCGTTCTTTGGTAATGTTTGCCGAGCATACTTATAAAGAAGAAGAGAAAATGAGCGCTTTGAAAAAAGCTCTTGCTGTTTTAGTGTTCAAATTGCAAGGACACGTTATAAAGCGCCATAAAGAATTTGATATGGAAAAGCGTCTTTTGCTTGATAAGATTGATTTTGATAAAGGCACTGTTGTTTTAGAGGGCAAAGAATATAAAATCCGCACTAAAGATTTTCCGACTGTTGATAGAAATGATCCTTATAAGCTCACTCCGGAAGAGGAAAGCGTATGTCTTGAATTGAAGCAGGCTTTTTTAGGCAGTAAGCGACTTCAGCAGCATGTTGCTTTTCTATACAAAAACGGATCAATGTATCGTTGCTATAACGGAAACCTCCTTTATCACGGTTGCATTCCGTTAAATGAAGACGGTACGTTTGCTCCGATTAATTGCGGCGGACGTTACCTTACGGGTAAAGCCTATATGGATTATGCCGAGTCTTTGGCAAGAAAGGCTTGGCTTGAAAAAGATCAGGATAGTCTTGATAACATGTGGTATCTGTGGTGCGGAATCAGATCTCCTTTGTCAGGGCGTATAGTTAAGACTTTTGAGCGAGCTTTATGCGAGGATAAAAGTACTTGGGAAGAGCCTAGAGATCCTTATTATTCTTTATATTATAGAGAAGATATCTGTAAAATGATTTTAAAAGAGTTCGGGCTCGATCCTGATAGAGGTCATATCATAAACGGGCATACTCCTATTAAAGTTAGAGAAGGAGAAGATCCGATTCGCGGCAACGGGAGACTTATAGTTATTGATGGCGGTTTTTGTCATGCTTATCACAAGACAACCGGTATTGCAGGATATACATTAATTTTTAATTCTCACGGTTTACGTCTTAAAGCCCATCGACCCTTTACAACAATCGAAGATGCTTTGTTATCGAATACGGATATTTATTCTGATAGCTATATGGTAGAAACTTTCCGTAAACGCATGATGGTAGGGGATAGTGATGCCGGAAAGCAGATCTGTTACACCATACAAGCGTTAACTGATTTACTGCAGGCATATCGTTCAGGTGAAATTGCAGAAAATTAGAAATTTATTTTAGATTAAAAATTTTCTTTGCCGCTCGATGATATTTGTATAAATCATCGGGGGCTAAAATCATAATTAAACTGATAGTGTTTTCTTGTTTTTTCGTATTACGTGAATAAGTTTTTGCAGTTAACAAATATAGTCAATTGAGAAAAATAATTCAGTTAAGCGCTTGAGTTTTGTTAGTTTAGGCTAACTTAATTTTTATTTTAGATATCTAATTGATAAATAACATAAAAAATCTTGAACTTCAGTCCTATAAGTTGAACTGAAATTTAAATATTTTGATTAAAAAAAATGCTTAAAAAATTAAGTTTTTCATCTTGTATGTAAGATTAAAAAAGTATATTATTCACCTGGTTTCTAAAGTTGGAGCATGAAAAGGAAACCTCAAGTCCTTAGGATTTCGACTCATTTAAAATGGATGTCGGTATTTAAGGCAAATTTAATTCAAAGAGTTTTATCGCTTAAAGTGATGAAATTTTCTGTTTAAACACAATACAGGAGTTGTTTATGAGAACAGAATGGCGCGGTTTTAAAGGAACCCATTGGCTTGGTGATGTTAACGTCAGAGATTTTATTCAAAATAACTATACCCCGTATGATGGTGATGCTTCCTTTTTAGCCGGCCCTACCGAGGCTACCGACAAACTTTGGGGTGCTCTTCAGGAATTGCAGAAACAGGAGCGTGCAAAGGGCGGTGTTCTCGATATGGAAACCGAAGTCGTATCCGGAATTACAGCTTACAAAGCCGCATATATTTCAAATGAGTTAAAAGATTTGGAAAAGATTGTAGGTTTACAGACTGATAAACCTTTAAAGCGTGCTTTTATGCCGTATGGCGGTATTAAGATGGCTCAGGAAGCCTGCACTACTTACGGTTATACTCCTAACCCTAAATTCCAGCAGATTTTTAACGAATATCATAAGACTCATAATCAGGGCGTCTTTGATGCTTATACCCCTGAAATGAGAGTCGCCCGTAAGAACAAGATCATTACCGGTTTGCCGGATACTTACGGACGCGGCCGTATTGTCGGTGATTATCGTCGTGTTGCTTTATACGGTATCGATTACCTTATCGAGAAGAAGAAAGAAGATCTCAAAAACTGCGGCAGCGGAACTATGACCGATGACGTTATTCGTCAGCGTGAAGAGCTTTCCGATCAGATTAAAGCATTAGCTCAGATGAAGGTCATGGCTTTAGATTACGGCTATGATATTTCAGTTCCTGCAAAGAATGCTCGTGAAGCTGTTCAGTGGCTTTACTTCGGTTATTTGGCAGCTATTAAGACCCAAAACGGCGCAGCGATGTCAGTAGGCCGTGTATCTACTTTCCTTGATATTTATATCCAGCGTGATTTGGAAGAAGGCACTTTAACTGAGTCCGAAGCTCAGGAGCTTATTGATCATTTAGTCATGAAACTGCGTATGGTCAAGTTTGCTCGTATTCCTTCATATAATCAGCTTTTCTCCGGAGATCCGGTCTGGGCTACTTTGGAAGTTGCTGGTATCGGCATGGATGGCCGTTCAATGGTAACTAAGAACGATTTCCGTTTCCTCCATACCTTAGAGAATATGGGGCCGGCACCTGAGCCTAATCTTACCGTTCTTTATAGCAAACACTTGCCTGAGAACTTCCGTAAGTATTCAGCAATGATCTCTATTCAGACTTCTTCAGTTCAGTACGAGAATGATGATGTAATGCGTCCTGTCTGGGGTGATGATTACTCTATCTGCTGCTGCGTATCTGCAACTGAAACCGGTAAGGAAATGCAGTTCTTCGGAGCTCGTGCCAACCTTGCAAAGTGCATGCTTTATGCAATTAACGGCGGTGTTGATGAGAAAACCGGTGTACAGGTAGGTCCTGAATATCGTGCTATTACCGGTGATTATCTTGATTATGATGAAGTAATGCATCGTTTTGACATCATGATGGATTGGCTTGCCGGTCTTTATGTAAATGTCCTGAATCTTATCCAGTACATGCACGATAAGTATTATTACGAAGCTGCTGAAATGGCTTTGATTGATACTGATGTTCGCCGTACTTTTGCAACCGGTATTGCCGGTTTCTCTCATGTAGTAGATTCTTTAAGCGCCATTAAGTACGCTAAAGTTAAAGTTATTCGTAATGAGCAGGGACTTGCCGTTGATTATGATACCGAAGGTGATTTCCCGCGTTACGGTAATGACGATGATCGCGCAGATGATATCGCAGTATGGTTGCTTAAGACTTTCTTAGGTAAGATTAAGAAATATCATACTTATCGTAATTCCGAGCCTACTACCTCAATTTTAACTATTACCTCTAATGTAGTTTACGGTAAGGCTACAGGATCTTTACCTGATGGCAGAAAAGCCGGTGAGCCTTTGTCTCCTGGTGCAAATCCGAGCTACGGTGCTGAAAAGAGCGGCTTGCTGGCATCCTTGAACTCTGTAGCAAAGCTTCCGTACGAGTATGCTTTAGATGGTATCTCAAATACTCAGACCATCAGCCCTGACGCTTTAGGCCATGATTTGCAGGAACGTACAGATAATTTGGTTCGTGTCATGGACGGTTATTTTGAGCGTGGCGCTCATCACCTTAACGTCAATGTTTTCGGTACCGAGAAGTTGATTGACGCTATGGAGCACCCTGAGAAGCCTGAGTACGCTAATTTCACTATCCGTGTGTCAGGATATGCAGTTAAGTTCATCGATTTAACTCGTGAGCAGCAGCTTGACGTTATTGCCAGAACCTGCCACAAGTCAATGTAATTGTTAGCTTGACAACTTAATCTTAGGACCTCGGAGCTTTAAAAGTTTCGGGGTCTTTTAATATGAAGAATTAAGAGATTTTAATATTTGAGAGGATAAATATGCTTACAGGACGAATCCATTCGTTTGAAACTTTCGGATCGGTTGACGGACCCGGAGTGCGTTTCGTTATTTTTATGCAAGGTTGCAGAATGCGTTGTAAGTATTGTCATAATCCCGACTCTTGGAAAATAAACTCAGGAGAAGAAAAGACTTCTGATGAAGTATTAAATTACGCATTGCGTTATAGAAATTATTGGGGAAAAGACGGAGGTATTACAGTAAGCGGAGGAGAGCCGTTACTGCAAATTGATTTTATTACTGAGTTGTTTAAAAAAGCTAAAAAAGAAGGAGTGCATACAACTATCGATACGGCAGCATCTCCTTTTTCAAGAGATCCTGCTTTTCTTGACAAATTTGACGAACTCTTAAAATATACCGATCTTTTAATGGTTGATATCAAGCATATTGATAATAAGGCACATCTTGATTTAACCAAGGTAGAAAACACTAATATTTTAGATTGCCTTAAATATCTTGATGAAAAAGGTAAAGCGGTTTGGATAAGACACGTTTTAGTTCCTGGAATTACAGATAATGACGAAGCTTTAAATAAGCTTTACACCTTTATAAAAACTTTAAATAACGTAAAACGCGTTGAAATTTTGCCTTATCACAGTTTCGGTATGTTTAAATGGGAGGCTTTGGGTATTAAATATGAGTTAAAAGATACCCCTTCTCCAGATGAAAAATCAATTTCGCAAGCAAAAAAGCTTTTGCATGTTGATGAGTTTTTAGGATATAAAACTAATAATTAGTTATATTACTGCTTGATTAAGCTTGCTATAAATTCAACGCATTCATTGCTGTCATTAAGACATGGAAGATAATTGACTTTCATGTCTTCATTTTTGCAGAAGGTAAAAGCGGCACGCTTTACATCATAGATTGTTTCAAGACAATCCAGCATAAAACCGGGACTCATTAGATTAACTGTTTTAACGTTTTGATTTTTTAATTTTTGTAATATATCAGCAAGACTTGGCTTAAGCCATTTGCCTTTTCCGAATTTTGAAACAAATACCGTGTATACGGGACATCTTCTTCCAATAGCTTCAGCTATAAGTTTACTTGTATTCATACATTGTTTTATATATAAATTTTCTTTTTTGAGATAAGATTGAGGTAGAGAATGGTAAGCAAGAAGCAAAGGTGTATCAGCATTAATATGTTTAAAGTCCAATTTATTAAGTAATGCCTTTATATATAAAGGATTTGTGTAAAATTCTGTTATAAACGAAAGCTTATAGTTATCTATGTCATGTTTTCTGAATTTATCTATGACGGCTTTGGTTGTAACGCCTGAGTATTGCGCAAAAAGCGGTAATACTTTTATATCTGAAATATTTTCATTAATACAAATTTGTAGAATATCTTCAATATAAGGTCGGGAATACAGGTTGGCATAAAAAAATCGAATATTGTGCATTCCGTCCAGCATTTGAAGTTTTTTTGTCAGTTGCTTCTCATAAAATAAAAGAGGGGCTGTTCCGTTTATTGCAATTTCTTGATATTTCTTTAAAAGAATGACGGGACGTTTACGTAGAATAATGCCGTAAAGGATCGGATACCAAAAAACTTTCGGCATTCGTATAACATGTTTATCAGATAAAAATAATTTAAGAAAAGTCTTAATACTCGGAATATTACATTCGGGACTTCCGGTATTAACAATGATAAAAGCCTTTTTCTCTGTCATTAACTTGCGTATTTTTCAAGACATTCTTTTATGCAGTTATATTCATGTTTTGTAAGAGAATTGCCTTCCGTTATTTGTACTGGAACTTTTATATGCTGCATTCCGGTAAATTTAGCAGTAAGTTTCTCTATGATCATTCGTGTTGCTAAAGCTCCCATATTAAAACGCGGTGTGCTGATACTGCAAAGTTTTGGCTCAGTTACGGTACCGATGTTAAGACCGTTATATCCTACAATACTGATGTCTTTTGGAATTGAGAGTTTTAATTTAAGGCAAGCAAATAAGGCTCCGACGGCAACGTCATCATTGGTACAGAAAACAGCATCGAGATTCGGATTTTTTTCATATGTTTTCATCATTAATGAGCTGCCCAATGAGAAATTTGAATGTTCTTGAATTTCAAGGCTGAGTCCTTTAAGTCCGGCTTCATGCATTGCTTTTTCGTAGCCGCGCTGACGCTGCAGGGTTCGATAGTCAAGGCGGACACCGAAATAAGCTATATTTTTGCGGCCGGCTTCTATTAGTCCGCGGGTTACGGCATAAGCGGTATTAAAAGTATCTACTCCTACTGTCATATTAATTGGATTCTCCACGTAACCCATAACCTCAACAATAGGGATTTTTGCAAGTTTTAATCTTTTAACTGAAATTTCCGAATGAATTTCTTCTGTAAGGATAATTGCATCGACCTGGTAGGATAACAGAGCATTTATTTGTTCTTCTTCGCTTTCAGCACTATACCCGGTATGCATGATAAGAACACTGTAGCCTGATTTTTTGGCTACACTTTTGATGCCGTTTATAAGATCGGCAAAAACCATATTGGAAAATGACGAAATTAATACGCCTATAGCTTTTGATGATGCTTTAGACAGCATTGCCGGAACTCTATTCGGAATAAAACCGAGTTCATCGATAACTTCAGCTATTTTTTTTTGGGTGTTTTTAGCAACATTATTTGGGTTATTGAGATAACGTGAAACCGTCATCTTTGTAACTCCAACTCTGTCAGCTATATCTTGTAGGGTTGTGCGTTGTCTTCTCACTTCATTTTCCTTAGATTATCTATATGTATTGTAATAATTTTTTTATGAAAAGGGTAAATATTTGACAGAGAAAGCGTTTTTTTTGAAAAAAGTCCCGAGTTTTTTTCGGGACTTTTTAATTGTGAAGGAGTTATTTAGAAAATCATATAGATGAGACAGGCGAATAAGAAACCGATGGTTCCAAGCAAAGTTTCAAGCACTGTCCAGGTACGTAAAGTTGTTTTTTCATCAAGTCCGAACAATCCTTTAACCAGCCAGAAGCCGGAGTCGTTAAAGTGAGAAATAACGACAGATCCGCCTGAAATAGCAGCAACTATGGCACAAAGATCAATTTGGCTGAAGTTTGCTGCATTCTTGGTGACGATCGGGGCAACCAAAGCAGCAGCAGTGGTAAGTGCTACTGTTGCAGAACCCTGAGCTACACGCAGGCATACGGAGATAATAAATGCTGCGAGAATCACCGGAATGCCCATGTCGGAAAGTACGGATGCCAATGCGTCGCCGATTCCTGAGGTACGCAATATTCCGCCGAACATGCCGCCAGCACCGGTTACCAAAATAACAGAACAAATCGGTCCTAAGGCTTTTTCGCACAATTCATTCAGGCGCTTTGCCTCAAAAGCCTTGATGAACACAAAAAGGCTCAGTAATAATGTAAGCAGCAGAGCAATAGGTGTTTGACCCAATGTACAAATAACGGCTAAGGCTGTATTGCCTTTAGGCAAAGCTCCTGTTGCTTGTAAAGTTGAAATTCCGGTATTCAGGAAAATAAGGATCATCGGAGTTAAAAGAATACCGACGACAGTCCCGAATTTGGGCGGTTTGCGATCTGCTGTGTCCATATCGTTTTGAGAGAACAAATCAGGAACTTTGGCATACCATTTTTTACCAGCCCATAAACCGAATAAATAAGAGCTTAAATACCAGGTAGGAAGACCGATAATAAGTCCGATGAAAACAAGATAACCTACGTTAGCTCCAAGAATTCCAGCAGCAGCAACAGGGCCCGGATGAGGCGGCAGGAATGCGTGCATTACCGAGAAAGCACCGGTTGCCGGAAGGGCATATAAAATAACTGAACCGCCGAGCTTTTTAGCTACCGACAAAATAACAGGCAGCATTACTACAAGGCCTGCATCAAAGAAAATAGGGAAAGCAAACAGCAAAGAAGCTACGCCTAAAGCAAGAGGTGCGCGTTTTTTGCCGAACCAACCTATTAAGGTATCAGCAAGTACTTGTGCTCCGCCTGAAACCTCAAGGATCTTTCCTATCATTGCTCCGAGGCCGACTAATAAAGCGACAGATGCTAATGTTCCACCAAAACCGCTTAGCATGGCAGGAACGATTTGTGAAAATTCGATGCCGGTGGCAACTGCCGTGCAGAAGCTGACAATAATCAGCGCCGGGAAAGCATGAACTTTCAATTTCATAATGAGGAATAATAAAAAGATAATCGCGATACCGGCTACAGAAAGCAGATATTGCGTGGTATGTGCCATTGTTGACTGATCCATGTGCCCTCCGAATGGGAACTCAATTTTTCAATCCTGTGATTAAAATCACATATAAAATATGTTACTGATAACATGTTACCAGTCACATTTGATAAAATAAACAAAGATTTTACGTTTTAGTAGATTTTGTGAACCTTTTCACAATTATTTCCTGGAGTAGAAAATGAGAAGTATTGTGGTTATGGGAGTTTGCGGTACCGGTAAAACAACAGTAGGTATTGCTCTTGCCGAAAAAATGAACGTTCGTTTTATTGACGGAGATGATTTGCATCCTCGCGCTAACGTTATGAAGATGGGCAGCGGTATTCCTTTAAATGATGAAGATCGTCAGCCTTGGCTTGAGCGTATCGGTGATGTTTTCTATTCTATGTCCCGCCGCAGTGCTTGCTGTGTTATTGTTTGCTCTGCATTAAAACGCAAGTATCGCGATATTATCCGCCAGGGCGATCCTAATCTGATTTTCGTTCATTTGGCAGGTTCAAAAGAATTGGTTCTTGAGCGCATGGCTAAACGTAAGGGTCACTATATGAAGCCTGAAATGGTTCAAAGCCAGTTTGATACTCTTGAAGTTCCCGGCGCTGATGAAACGGACGTCGTAACTGTTGATATCAATCATTCTATTGAAGAAGTAATCGAATTGGCTTATAAAGCAGTCATAGCTAAAGAAAAGGAGCTTGATAATGCTAAATAGTGTAGTTCGTGAAGTAACAGAGCGTATTGAAAAGCGTTCCCAAATGACTCGTGATGCATATATGAATATGGTTTTGGCTCAGGAGAAATTGGGACGCGGACGCAAAATTTTAACTTGTTCAAATTTAGCACATGCTGTTGCAAGTGAAAAAGATGCGGATAAAGCAACTATTCTTAAGGATGAGACTGCAAATATCGGTATAGTAAGTGCGTACAATGACATGTTAAGTGCTCATTGTCCGTACAAAGTTTATCCGGACGCAATTAAAGCAGAAGTTGCAAAACACGGCGCTACAGCTCAGGTGGCAGGATGCGTTCCTGCAATGTGCGACGGTGTTACTCAGGGACAGCCCGGTATGGATATGTCGCTGTTCTCTCGAGACATTATTGCTCAGTCCGTCGCTGTTTCTTTATCGCACAATGTTTTTGACGGCGTTTTGCTTTTAGGCATCTGCGATAAAATTGCTCCCGGTATGATTATGGGAGCTATTTCATATGGCCATTTACCGACAGCCTTCGTTCCTGCAGGTCCGATGAGTACAGGTATTTCCAATGAGGAAAAAAGTGAAATCCGCCAGAAGTATACTGCAGGTCTTTTAGATAAGAGCGCATTGCAGCAGATGGAATGTGCTTGTTATCATTCTCAGGGTACTTGTACTTTCTATGGAACGGCAAATTCAAATCAGCTTGTACTTGAAGCAATGGGCTTGATGTTGCCTGGTTCTGCTTTTGTTCCTCCGTATACTGATTTGCGTCGTGCTTTAAATGATGAAGCGGCAGCACGTATTCTTGATAAAACTTGTTTTGGTAAAGATCCTTGCCCGTTATATAAGGTTGTTACTGCAAAGAATTTGGTTAATGCCGTAGTTGCTTTGCTTGCTTCCGGCGGCAGTACAAATTTAACTTTGCATTTGGTAGCAATTGCAAAAGCAGCAGGTTATATCTTAACCTGGGATGATTTTAGTGATTTGTCGGAAGTCGTTCCTCTTTTAGTTAACATTTATCCTAATGCCAAGCCTGATATTAATGCATTGCAAGCTGCAGGCGGAGTGCCTGTTTTGATGAAGGCTCTGTATAAGCGTGGTCTGGTTCATGATGATGTTGTAACCTCTTTTGGTGATTTTGCATCTCAAATGACTACACCTGTTCTTAATGAAGGCAAACTTACTTTTGTTGACTGCGGCGAGAGTAAAGATCCTAAAGTATTGATTTCGGGTGAAGGCTGCTTTAACGAAAAAGGCGGTATTAAAGTATTGCACGGCAACTTAGGAACTTCAGTAATAAAAATTTCAGCTGTAGCTCCTGAACACCATCATGTTAAAGCTCCTGCTCGAGTATTTAATGATCAGCACGATGTTGAGAGAGCTTATAAAGAAGGCAAGCTTAACCAGGATGCTGTTATTGTGGTTCGCTACGCAGGCCCGGCAGCAAGCGGAATGCCTGAACTGCATAAATTAATGCCGGTTCTCGGAAATCTGCAAAAGGCCGGTTATAAAGTCGCTCTTTTAACCGATGGACGCTTGTCCGGTGCGTCAGGCAAGATCCCTTCTGCCTTACACGTTTCCCCAGAGGCTCTTCGCGGAGGAAAACTTGCTTTGCTAAAAGACGGAGATCTTATAGATTTTGATGCTGATGCCGGTACAGTTAATTGCTTAACCTCTCTTGAAGGTCGTGTTGCTGACGTTCCTGATGTTGAAGCTAACGAACAGACTTACGGACGTTATTTGTTTAAGTCTTGTCGTAATGCTGTATCATCGGCAGATGAGGGAGCTACTTTCTTGTTTTAGGCAATAATCTATTATTTTATATGGAAGAGCTGCTTTTTGTGCGGCTCTTTTTTTTTGCAAAAATTTTGTATGTTTTTTATCAAAAAAGATCAGCGGCTAAAACCC
>NZ_GL831058.1:0-19834 GCF_000188195.1 Succinatimonas hippei YIT 12066 | reverse complement strand
TTAGCAGTAGGAATCATCGGCCTTTAGTCCGGTGTGGATGTCAAATGCTCAAAATATGCTTGAACGGTATTTTCCATTAGGGTTGCGACCGTCATCGGACCTACGCCTCCCGGAACCGGGGTGATATAGGAAGCACGTTCTTTAGCGTGTTCAAAATCGACATCTCCGCATAGCTTTCCGTCTTCAAGACGATTAATACCGACATCGATAACTACGGCATTTTCTTTGATCCACTCTCCTGGAATAAAGCGAGGTTTACCGACAGCGACGATTAATAAATCGGCGTCTTCCACAAAATGGCGGAGGTTTTTGGTAAAGCGGTGGGTTACGGTAACAGTACTTCCTGCATATAAAAGTTCAAGCGCCATCGGACGGCCGACTATATTTGAAGCCCCGACGATAACTGCGTTGATTCCTTTTAATTCACAGTTGATGCTTTTTAGCATGGTGATGACGCCTTTAGGGGTGCAGGCACGAAGTGCCGGAATACGCTGGGTAAGGCGTCCTACGTTATAAGGGTGAAAACCGTCTACATCTTTACTCGGTAAAATCTTTTCAATAACTCGTCTTTCATCAAGACCCTTAGGAAGCGGAAATTGTACGAGGATCCCGTCAATTCGCTCATCTTTGTTACATTCATCAATGATTTGCTCAAGCTCTTCTTGGGTTGTTGTATCAGGAAGATCATAAGGGAAAGACTCAATACCCACTTCTTCGCAGGCTCTTCTCTTATTGCGTACATAGACCTCAGAAGCCGGATTGTTTCCGACTAATATTACGGCAAGACCGGGTTTTCTATTGCCGTTGGCGATGCTGGCGTCAACATCTTTTTTTAAAGATAAACGCAGGTCTTTAGCAATCTGTTTGCCGTCAATAAGCTGGGCTGGCATGTTCTTTGGTCTCCTAAATAGATATAAGCATGTGTATTATATAGCGCTTAAAAGCATTCTTACACTGACGATAAAAAGCGCTATTGCAAAAATTCTTTTTAAGGTTGCAGGTTTGATGTTTTTACCAAAACGCACTCCGTACGGTGCAGCCAGTACGGATAAAGGTATAACGCAAATGGCCCCTAACAGATTGACTAAACCGAAGGTACCAATAGGCGCATTTGGAGGAGTATGTCCTGACAGGATTAAAATAATAGCTCCTGGTACGCAGACGAACAAAGAAACGGCAGATGACGTTCCGATGGCTTTGTGTGGTTCTACCGAGCAGGCATTTAAAATCGGAACCGTCAGTGTGCCTCCGCCGATTCCGAGCATCACGGAGAAGCAGGCAATGCAAAAAGCAATTATGTTTTGGAAGAATTGCCGCGGTAAAGTTTTGAAGGCTGGCTTGGCATTGGCGCGGAATAAGGTGTTGATGCTATTTAAAATCATTACGCTGCCAAACAGGATGGCAAGCCACTGACCGCCATAAAATGCGGAAATGACAGAGCCGACAACCACGCCGCATAACATGCCCAAAGACCAGCGCTTGATGACATGCATATCGGTATTGCCGCGTCGATACTGGGAAATTGCTGCAGAAATTGATGTGGGTATCATGCACATTAAAGAGGTACCAGTGGCAAGTACCATGGCAAGATTAGGATCTACTTTAAGTACGCTTATGAATACGAAATATAAGGCTGGAACAAAAATAACTCCACCGCCGATACCGAGAAGTCCGGCTAAAAATCCAGCAATTGAACCGCAGACAGCTAAGACGCCTACGGTGAAAATTAATTCACTTACATCCAAACCCAGCATATATGCATCCTTTTTCTATAATGTGATCGCAGCCATGAAATTTTAGCTAAAAAATCTTTTTTCGGCATACTTTTTTGTACTTTTCACTGTGAAAATTAATGTTTTTGTACAATATGTTGCAGATGATTTGGAAAGGTAAAGAAAAAAAGTTCAAAAAAATTGTTGACTTGCAAAATAAAGGTCTGTAGAATTTGCCCCCGTTGATTGCTAATAAACATCGGTGATTAGCGCAGTCTGGTAGCGCACTTCGTTCGGGACGAAGGGGTCACAGGTTCAAGTCCTGTATCACCGACCATGGCAATAAGAAGTGCCCTTAGCTCAGTTGGATAGAGCAACAGCCTTCTAAGCTGTGGGTCGAAGGTTCGACTCCTTCAGGGCACGCCAGTGTCTTGAATTTAGCATCTACAATTCTGTTACGGTGGCTGTAGCTCAGTTGGCAGAGTCCTGGATTGTGATTCCAGTTGTCGTGGGTTCGAGCCCCACTAGCCACCCCATCCTAATAAAATCCATTACACTTCTTGCGGGAGTGGCGAAATTGGTAGACGCACCAGATTTAGGTTCTGGCGCCTTCGGTGTAAGAGTTCGAGTCTCTTCTCCCGCACCACTTTAATTATCTTTAATATTTTTTAATTTGTCGCTTTCAGCTTAAATTTTTATCTTTGCATCATGAGTTAGATTATTTTTTATCTCGAAGAGTTTGTAGTTGAAGTTTAAGCTCTTCAAATGGCTTTTTTATCTTGTTTTTTTCTTATTTTTCTGGTATAAATACAGCGCTTTTCCTATCAAAGGATAAAAGCGGTTTTGGCAAGGCGTAACCTTGTTGAGATCTAAACAGGTGGAACTTAATAAAGAAGGCCCCATGTGATAGGGGCTTTTTTTTTGGTAAAACACGGAGTTTTAATGGCAGGAACCATTGAAGAAAAAATTGATGAACTTGTAAGGCCGCTTATTGAAGCCAGCGATCTTATTTTGTGGGGTGTCAGATACAGAGGCGGACGCGACAGCGCTCTTTTGCAGATTTTTATTGATTCAAAAGACGGAGTAAGCGCAGATACCTGTGGAGATATTACCAATATGCTGTCACCTGCTTTGGATGCTGCAGATATTATTGCTCCTGCATATATTCTTGAAGTTTCATCTCCGGGTTTTGACAGAATTTTATTTACTCTCGATCAGGCAAGAGCTTATATCGGGAAAAAGATTAAAGCTGAAGTGCGTATTCCGGTAGGCGGGCGTCGTAAATTTGAGGGCGTCCTTGAAGAAGTAACCGAGGATAACTCACTTAAGATAAATGACAAAATTTCAGGTCAAGTGGAAATTGCCTTTTCAAATATTTCCGTTGCACGACTTGTCCCGGAATTTTCACAGACCGGCAAAAAGCCGCAGTAGTAAATTAAGAGGTGTTTTAAAAAATGGGTAAGGAAATCATTGCGATTGCCGAGGCACTTTCAAACGAGAGAGCTATTCCGAGAGACAAGATTTTTGAAGCTCTTGAAACCGCTTTGGCTACTGCGACCAAGAAAAAATATCCTGTGGATATTGCCGTTCGCGTAGCGATTGACAGAAAAGACGGTTCTTATCGCACTTATCGCCGCTGGAATGTTATTGATACTGACGGACCTCTTGAAAATCCCGCATCCGAGGTCTCTCTTGCTGCAGCAAAAGAGGATCACCAAGGTATTCAGGCAGGTGACGTTGTAGAGGAGGAAATTCCGTCTGTTAAGTTTGATCGCATTACCATCCAGACTGCAAAGCAGGTTTTGTCGCAGAAAGTTAAAGATGCCGAGCGTGAGCAGATCATTGCCGAGCAGCGCGAGCATTTAGGTCATGTGGTTAATGCTACTGTTAAAAAACAGGGACGTGATTTTCTTATTTTGGATTTGGGCAATAATGCCGAGGCGGTTTTGCGCCGCGATCAGATTATTCCGCATGAGACTTTCGGCCGCGGTGATAGAATCAAGGTTTTACTTTCTGAAATTCGAGCAGACGGTAAAGGTCCGCAGATTATTTGCTCACGTACTGCAAATGAGTTTTTAAGTGAGTTATTCAGAATCGAAGTTCCTGAAATAGGTGAAGATATTATCGAGATCATGAGTGTGGCCCGTGATCCCGGTTCACGTGCAAAAATTTCCGTGCGCAGCAAGGATCGCCGTATTGATCCTCGCGGAGCATGTATAGGTATGCGCGGTGCTCGCGTCATGGCTGTTTCAAATGAACTTGCCGGCGAAAAGATAGATGTTGTTCTTTGGGATGAGAACTTAGCCCAATACGTTAATAATGCTATGGAGCCTGCGGAGGTTTCCAAGATTATTATTAATGAAGACAGCCATACTATCGATGTCGCCGTAGCTGATGAAAATTTGGCTCTGGCTATCGGTCGCAATGGTCAGAACGTTCGCCTGGCATCTCAGATTTTAGGCTGGAACCTTAAGGTTATGACCGAAAGCGAGATGGAAGAAGGGCTTAAGGCTGAGGAAGGAAAAGTAATCAAGACTTTTGTTGATGCTTTAAATATTGACGATGAGTTTGCAGAAGCTTTATCAAGCGTTGGATTTACCACTTTAGAGGAAATTGCATACGTTCCCATTGAGGAGTTTGAGTCCATCGAAGGTATTGACAGAGAGACTGCAATCATCCTTCAGGAAAACGCCCGCAAAGCTCTTGCCGAGCGTGAGGAAAAACTTAAAGAGTCAGGAAGCGAGTCTTTGACAAAGCTTGAAGGCATAGATAGTGATCTTGCCATGAAGTTGGTTGCTGTCGGAATTAAGGATCCTGAAGAACTTGCCGAGCAGGCAGTTGATGATTTACTTGATATTGAAGGCATGACTGAAGAAAAAGCAGGTCAAATCATTATGGCAGCACGTAATGAGTGCTGGTTTAAAGATGAGAAGTAGGAGGCAGTGATAATATGAACGATAAATTTAATAAAAATGATAATGCCCCTAAACGTATGTCATTAAATAAAAGAACCCATAGTACTTTAACCGTTCAAGGATCTACCGGACGTGCCAAAGTAGTACAGGTTGAGTTTCGTAAGAAAAAAGTAGTTATTGATCCTAAAGAGATTGAAGCCCGTAAGGCAGAAGAGGCTCGTAAAGCCGAGGAAGCCCGTCAGGCAGAAGCTAAGAGAATTGCTGAGGAAAAACGACAGGCTGAAGCTGCAAAGAAGGCTGAGGAGGCACGAAAAGCAGAGGAGGCTCGTAAAGCAGCTGAAGAAAAGCGTAAGGCTGAAGAGGCCCGTAAAGCAGCTGAAGAAAAACGTAAGGCCGAAGAGGCTAAACGTAAAGCTTCAGAAAAGAAAGCAGTTGAGGAACATAAGCCTTCCCGTAAGGAAAATGTTGAAGATAAGGCTGCGGAAGAAGCTTTGCGTCGTCAGCAGGATGAACAGCAAAAACGCAAGATTGAAGAAGAAGCTGCAAGACAGGCAGAAGAGGCTCGCCGTTTGGCTGAAGAAAATGAAGCTCGCTGGGCAGCAGAAGAGGAAGAACGTCGTAAAGCTTCTGAAAGCGATTTAGATATCAGTACTTCAAAATACGTACGTGAAGCTGAGGCAATTCAGGAAAGAGAAGCTGAAAATCGCGGTCGCCATCGCGGCGGCAACAACGAGCGCCGGCAGTCCACAAAAAAGCGTGAAGAGACTGAAAATCAGAATACTAATCAAAAACGCAGCAGTCGCCGCGGCGGAAAAGGTCAAAAGAGTCTTGCCAAGCTTAATCAGCAGCAGCACGGCTTTAATCGTCCTGCAGCTCCGGTATCACGTGACGTTGTAATCGGTGAGACCATTACGGTCGCCGAGCTGGCGCAAAAAATGGCGGTTAAGAGCGCAGAAGTTATTAAGACTTTGATGAAGCTCGGTGAAATGGTAACTATTAACCAGGTTATCGATCAGGCTACAGCTCAGATCGTAGCTGAAGAAATGGGGCACAAAGTTATTTTGCGCCGCGAAAATGAGATAGAAGAGGAAGTTCTTGCAGAACGCAAGACTTCGGAAAATGCCGTTACCCGTGCTCCTGTGGTTACCATCATGGGTCACGTTGACCACGGTAAGACTTCACTTCTTGATTATATTCGCAAGTCAAAGGTTGCAGCCGGCGAAGCCGGCGGTATTACTCAGCGTATCGGTGCTTATCACGTTAAAACTCGCGGTTCAGGTATTACTTTCCTTGATACTCCGGGTCATGCTGCCTTTACTGCAATGCGTGCGCGCGGTGCCCAGGTAACCGATATCGTAGTATTAGTCGTAGCTGCTGATGACGGTGTTATGCCGCAGACGGTTGAGGCAATTCAGCATGCTCAGGCTGCCAAGGTTCCTCTTATAGTTGCGATTAACAAGATGGATAAGCCCGGTGCCGATCCTACTCGCGTCATAAATGAGTTAATTCAGCATTCAGTTATTCCTGAAAGTATGGGCGGTGAAACTCAATTTGTTGAGGTATCGGCAAAGACCGGTATGGGCGTTGATTCTTTGCTTGAGGCGATTTTACTTCAGGCTGAGATGCTTGAATTAAAAGCAGTTGCTGACGGTATGGCTGCTGGTGTCGTTATTGAATCTCGTCTTGATAAAGGCCGCGGACCGGTTGCTACCGTTTTGGTTCGCGAAGGTACTTTGCATAAGGGCGATGTCGTTTTGTGCGGACTTGAGTATGGCCGCGTTCGCGCTTTACGCAATGAAAAAGGACAGAATTTAGAGAGTGCAGGTCCGTCAATCCCCGTTGAAATTTACGGTTTGTCGGGCGTGCCGGTTGCAGGTGATGAAGTAACCGTTGTTCGTGACGAAAAGAAAGCCCGTGAGGTTGCTTTATTCCGTCAGGGCAAATATCGCGAGCTTAAGATTGCCAAGCAGCAGAAAGCCAAGCTTGAGAATATGTTCAAGGATAATACCGCATCTGAACTTAATGTCGTACTCAAAGCCGATACACAAGGTTCAGTTGAGGCTATTTCCGATGCTCTTAACAAACTTGCAACAGATGAAGTTAAGGTTAATATCGTAGGCTCAGGAGTCGGCGGCATTACTGAAACCGATTCAACTTTGGCAGCGGCTTCTAACGCCATTATCGTCGGATTTAACGTTCGTGCCGACGGTCCTGCCCGTCGTGTCATCGAGTCGGAAGGCGTTGATTTACATTACTACAGCGTTATTTACGATTTGCTTGATGATGTTAAGAAAGCAATGAGCGGTATGCTTAAAGCTGAAGTTCGTCAGGAGATTATCGGCATGGCCGAAGTGCGTGATGTATTCCGTCATCCTAAATACGGTGCAATTGCCGGATGTATGGTGGTTGAAGGTCTCGTTAAGCGCTCTGCTCCTATCCGTGTATTACGTGATAACGTTGTTATCTTTGAAGGTGAACTTGATTCATTGCGTCGCTTTAAAGATGATGTTTCTGAAGTTAAGTCAGGAACCGAGTGCGGTATTTGCGTTAAGAACTATCAGGACGTGCGCGTAGGCGATCAAATTGAAGTATTTGAAAACGTCGAAGTAAAACGCTCTTTATAGGACAGTATATGCCGAAAAGTTTTGGAAGAAACGAGCGCGTCGCCTCTGCCATATTGCGTGAGGCGGCAGATGTTTTACATCATTCAGTCAAAGATCCGCGCGTAAAATCCGCAACCGTCACTGAAGTATCGGTAAACTCAGATTTGCGTGATGCTCGTATTTTCGTGTCATTTTTGACTAATGACGAACAAGCGGTAAAAGAAGCTATGGAGGGATTGAATAAAGCAAAAGGATTTATCCGTTCTGAACTGGCTTCACGTTTAAAGCTAAGGTATATGCCTGAAATTCACTTTATCTTTGACAGCCTGCTGTCAGAGAGCATGAAGCTTGATGCCTTAATTGCCAAAGGTCTCGGGCCTAAAGAATAAAGCGTTGTTTTAATCTTTTATAAAGCCTCTGAGGTTTAAGCCAAAGAGGCTTTGTCCTTCATATATGTTTAATCCTGAAGCGTTTTTATTAAGGCGCTTCTGAGATGATAGGCATATTTTGTTTTAATCGTTATAATAACGATTTTGATAATAAATTGATGAACGGTTTTACGCATGAAGCTATATCGACATTTATCCGATTATAAACGTCCTGAAAGCGGTGTCGCTTTGGCTATCGGTAATTTTGACGGCTTCCATAAAGGCCATCAGGCTGTTATTGCCGCTATGCGTGAAAAAGCTTTTAAGTTCGGTTTAAAAAGCGCGGTCATGATTTTTGAACCGCAGCCTTTAGAATTTTTTGCAAAAGCCGTACCTGCAAGACTTTACTCTCTTCGCGATAAATTAAAGGCATTTAAAGAAGCAGGTGTTGATATTGTTTTTTGTATGCCTTTTAAAAAGTCTTTCTGTCAGATGAGCGACAGGGAGTTCGTGCTTGATTTGCTGGTTAAAAAACTCGGTGTAAAGAGCATTACAGTCGGTTCGCTTTTTACTTTCGGTAAAGGCGGAGTTTCTGGAATTGAAGAATTAAAAGCCTTGGCCAAAGAAGCGGGTATAGAAGCAGGAGCTATTTCAGGAGTGGCTCCGTCTGGAACTCGTGTTTCAAGCACTATGATAAGAGCTTTAATACAGTCGGGTGATTTTACTACTGCAAAAAATGAAATCGGCAGACCGTATTCGATTTCAGGTAAAGTTCTGCACGGCAACGCTTTAGGCAGAACTTTAGGCTTTCCGACGGCAAACATCAATTTAAACAGAATAGTGTGTCCGTTAGTCGGCGTTTACGCTGTTAAAGTTAAAACCTTGTACGGCATGTTTAAAGGTATGGCAAATGTCGGGATTAGACCTACTGTTGAAAAAGGTAGGCTTAAAAATCTCCTGGAGGTGAATTTATTTAACTTTAACGCTGATTTATACGGTCAGGAAATTGAAGTTTTTTTCGTTAAGAAGATCCGAGACGAGAAAAAATTTGATGATTTAAATTCTCTTAAAGAGCAGCTTCATGCCGACAGAAAGACGGCAATGACTCTTTTGGAAAATAGTGATAATAACTTAAATATTGTTAATGAGTAGGTATATTCATGGCAGATTATAAAAGTACTTTAAATCTTCCGGTTACCTCTTTCCCGATGCGTGGCGATTTAGCCAAGCGTGAGCCGAAGATGCTTAAAGATTGGGAAGAGCGTGAGTTATATAAGAAAGTCCGCGCAGCGCGTGAAGGCCGCGATATGTTCATTTTGCATGACGGCCCTCCATATGCCAACGGCAGTATTCATATAGGTCACTCTATTAACAAGATTTTAAAAGATATTATCGTCAAGTCTAAAACCATGTCTGGTTTTGACTCACCGTATATTCCGGGCTGGGATTGTCACGGTTTGCCGATTGAGCTTAAGGTTGAAGGTCTTGTTGGAAAACCGGGAGATAAAGTGGATGCGGCAACTTTCCGTAAGGAATGCCGTAAATATGCTTATAAGCAGATTGAAGGTCAGAAAAAGGACTTTAAGCGCTTGGGCGTATTAGGTGATTGGGATCATCCTTATATCACCATGGATTACAAGACTGAAGCTGATACGATTCGTGCTTTAGGCAAGGTTATAGAAAACGGACATTTTGTCCGCGGTTCAAAGCCTGTGTACTGGTGTCTTGATTGTCAGTCTGCCTTGGCTGAAGCTGAAGTCGAATACTACGATGTAACGTCAGATGCTATTGATGTTAGATTTAAAGCTGTTGACGAAAGTGCAGTCTTAAAAGTATTTAATACTGATAAAGGGGAGGGTCCTATTTCATGCGTAATTTGGACTACTACTCCGTGGACACTGCCTGCAAATCGTGCTATTTGCTTAAACGAAGCTTTTGAGTATGCCTTGGTTCAAATTAATGGAACCAATCCCGAGCGTTTGATTTTGGCTCGTGAATTAGTTGAGTCGGTCATGCAGCGCTGTGAGATTTCAGATTATGAAATCTTAGCTTTATGCCGCGGAAAGGATTTGGAGTTATTGCGCTTTAGCCATCCTTTTTATGATTTTGACGTCCCGGCTATTTTAGGCGCCCACGTTACTCTTGATGCAGGTACCGGCTGTGTTCATACTGCACCTGGTCACGGTCTTGATGACTATGTGGTAGGTCAGAAATACGGAATTGAGGTATTTAACCCGGTGGGGCCTGACGGCTGTTTCTTAAAAGATACCAAGTTCTTTGCAGGTCTTAATGTTTTCAAGGCAAATCCTGAAGTCATTAAGCTTTTAAGTGAAAAAGGCGCTTTGCTTTGTTCTAAGAAAATAACTCACAGCTATCCTCATTGCTGGCGTCATAAGACTCCGGTTATTTTCCGTGCTACCGCTCAGTGGTTTATTACCATGGACGGCAATAATTTAAGAAAGCGTGCTTTGGAGGAAATCAAAGGCGTTCGTTGGATCCCGTCTTGGGGACAAAATCGTATTGAGGCCATGGTCAGCCAACGTACTGATTGGTGTATTTCCCGTCAGCGTACCTGGGGCATGCCGTGTGCAATTTTAATTAATAAAGAAACCGGTGAAATCCATCCGCGCACTCCGGAAATCATTGAGAAAGTCGCTAAGGCCGTCGAAAAAGAAGGTATTCAGGCTTGGTGGGATCTTAAGGTCGAAGATTTAATCGGACCTGAAGAAGCTTCTTTATATTATAAAGATCCTAATACTCTTGATGTATGGTTTGATTCCGGTTCTACCCAGTTTAGCGTTGTCGATCAGCGCCCTGAGTTTAAAGGCCATACGGCTGATATGTATCTTGAAGGATCCGATCAGCATCGCGGCTGGTTCATGTCATCCTTGATGCTTTCTGTTGCCATGAAGGATAAAGCTCCTTACCGTCAGGTTTTAACTCATGGCTTTACCGTTGACGGTAACGGCCGCAAGATGTCAAAATCATTGGGTAATGTTATCGCTCCGCAGTCTGTTATGGATAAGCTTGGCGCCGATGTTCTGCGTTTATGGGTCGCATCAACCGACTATACCGGTGAGATCGCCGTATCCGATGAGATTTTCAAGCGTTCATCCGATTCTTATCGCCGCGTTCGTAATACTATCCGTTTCCTGCTTGCCAATTTGTCAGGTTTTGATCCGCAAAAAGATCTGGTTGAATTTGACAAGATGATTGAACTTGATAAGTGGGCCGTATCACAGGCAGCAAAGGTTCAAAAGGAAATCAGGGCTTATTATGACAATTATGATTTCCATATGGTAGTTCAGAACTTGATGCACTTCTGCTCAATTGAGCTCGGTTCTTTCTATCTTGATATTATCAAAGATCGTCAATATACCGCCAAAGCAGACAGTTTGGCTCGCCGTTCCTGCCAGAGCGCTTTGTACCTTATCGCCGAAGCTTTAATCCGCTGGATTGCTCCTGTTCTGTCGTTTACTGCTCAGGAAGCTTGGGAAGCAATGCCCGGCAAGCGTGATGAGTTTGTATTTACCGCTACCTGGTTTGACGGACTTAAAGAGCTTGATGATAATGCCAAATTCGGTCATGCTTATTGGGATCGCATTTTAAAATTCCGCTCTGAAGCTAACCGTGCCATTGAAGAGGCCCGTGGATCCGGCGTTATCGGCGGATCTTTAGAGGCTGATTTAAGCGTTTATGCAACGGGAGATTTAGCATCCGATCTTAAGATGCTGGGTGATGAACTGCGCTTTGTGCTTATTACTTCCCGTGCCGACATTCATGAGGAAGCAGCTCCTGAGGGCGCATTTAAGTCCGATGTTTGTGATTGCTCTTTTGTAGTTAAAAAGTCGACTGCACCCAAGTGCGAACGCTGCTGGCATTATGAAGCTGAAGTTTCTGCCGATCCTGAGTACCCTGGACTATGCCCGCGCTGCATTGAAAATATTAAAGGCTCAGGAGAGAAGAGGCTTTTTGCTTAATGACGCAAACTAAACCTCAAGGTTTGCCTTTTTTATGGATAAGTCTCCTGGTCATTGTTCTTGACCAGGTGACTAAATATTTATGCGTGAACTTGATTGAATACGGTACTGCAGGCATAAACGTGCTGCCGTTTTTTAATTTGGTTCACGTTTATAATTTCGGGGCAGCCTTTAGTTTCCTTGCAGATAAAGGGGGATGGCAGCGCTGGTTTTTTGCAGCTCTTGCCGTAGTAATTTCCCTCGGTTTTATCTATGTCTTGAAAAAGACTCCGAGAAGCCATAAATGGACATGTCTTGCTTATGCCTTATTTATCGGCGGAGCAATTGGCAATTTAATTGACCGTCTGTTTTTAGGATATGTAGTGGATTTTCTGCTTTTTTATCTTAAGACCGATTCGGGAATTTTAGCTTATCCTGCTTTTAACGTTGCCGATATTGCGGTATGCGTCGGAGCGTTTTTATTAGTTATCGTGTCTTTTGGTTCTAAAAAGACTACTGAAAATAAGAGCGCAAAATGAGTTTTAAAATTTATTTGGCAAAAACTCGCGGTATGTGTGCCGGAGTCGATCGCGCCATTCGTGTGGTAAACCTTGCTTTGGAGCGTTACGGCGCCGGTAAGGTATGGGTCTTGCATGAGGTGGTGCATAACCATCATGTGGTGCAGGATCTTAAAAATAAAGGGGCCGTTTTTGTTGAGTCTTTGTCGGAAATTCCTGATGGCAGTGTTGTAATTTTTTCAGCTCACGGCGTCGGTATTGCCACCTTCAATGAAGCTAAGGAGCGTCATCTTACAATTATTGACGCAACTTGTCCTCTTGTCAGCCGTATTCATCGTAAGATGAATCGTGCCGGATTGGAGGGAAAGGATGCTGTAGTTATAGGCCATGCGGGGCATCAGGAGGTTACCGGTACTATCGGGCAATATATGGGAGATCCTTCTAAAGTTCACGTGATTTTGACCCCTGAAGATGTTGCTGCACTCAATATTTCAGACAATGCGGCAATTTTTGCCACTCAAACCACTTTATCGGTTGATGAAACTGCCAAAACGGTAGCTGCGCTAAAAGAACGTTTTCCGCATATTGAAGGACCTAAGACTGACGACACTTGTTTTGCAACGCAGCATCGTCAGGGAGCAGTTAAGAAGTTAGCTCAAATTTGTGATGTAGTTTTAGTCGCCGGATCTAAAAACTCATCAAATTCCAATCGTCTGCGAGAAGTCGCAGCAAGTTGCGGAGCTCAGGCTTATTTGGTAGAGGATCATCTTGAGCTTCAATCTAAGTGGTTTGACGGCATCAAAGCAGTAGGTCTTACTGCCGGAGCATCGGTTCCTGAATATGTCGTGGACGGTATTTTAAAGTTTTTAAGAGAGAAAAGTAATTGTGATGTAGAGGAAATCGGAGAGGCTCCTGTAAAGCGTTCTTTTGCTCTGCCGCAGGGTGTTTAGTTTCTGACTGAATGCAAAGCGGTAAAAACGCCTAAAAGACAGTCTTGCCATGATGAGTGTCCGTAATTTTCAAGCTTAAAAATCCCGCTTATACTTTCTTCAAAACAGGCGGGATTTATTTTTTTTAAAAGCTCTGCAGTTTTAATCAGATTTAAGTTAAATCGGCCCGATAATGCATTTTTCAACATAGCTGCACTTATGTCGTTGGTAAGCGACAAGTTATCTGCGATTACGTTAGATATATAAGGCAGATGTTTTACGTTATAAAGTCTTAAGATAAAGAGCCAGCCGAGAATAAAATCATCACCGGACGGAGTAAGTCCCGGACCGAGTCCTAAAAAATCGCATAAGGCATTTGAAAAAGCTAAGCGATCTTGATCTATTGTGAGAGCGCATAATTTTAGCTTTGTATATTTTTCTAAACAAAAAGTATCCTTTTTTATGAAAATCAACTCAAATAATGAGTTTTGGCATTTATTTTTATTTAAAAAAAGAAAAAAAAGTTTAAGAAAAACGTCATTGAAGTTCTTTTGTAAATTTATGCTTAGTTTAAGATTTACACAATCTTGCGGTTTTAGCTCGTAGGTGTTCAAATTATTTTGTGCATAAATAATTATGGATAGATCTTTGCCTTTTTTGAAAGTTAAAGAAGAAACATGTGAAAAAAAACTCTTGGGCAAGGTTAATGAAAAAGGGGATAAAATTTTGTCTTCACTAAGAATAGTAATAAGTTTGTTGTTTAATTTTAAATTTATCGCATGCGCAAATAAAGAATGTTCCTGTAAATAAAGGATATCGGTATTTTTTAATTTTGCATAAAGTTCAGCAAAAAGATCGCGGCATATCTGCATAAATATTGTCCTGACGTATTTATCCCATCTTACTGTAGCTTGTAAAAAAGTTAAATTTTTAATCATTAAAAATTTAAGTCTACGATCACAATGTGATGAGGCGACAGTCAGAATTTTCTTTTTAAAATGATAAATAATAACTAGAAAAAACAAATAATAGTTTTTTAACCTCAAAAACTTTGAGGATCTTGTGCAAAAGATTGCAATTTATTTTTGCCGTTTAGCTTTTATACTTCATTGAAGATTCGCTCATGGGGGATGAAATATGATTAAGCAGATTAAAGCAAGACCGTTTGATTTTACCTTTGACCCTGAAAAAACTGCACTGATGGTTATTGATATGCAAAGAGACTTTGTGCAAAAAGGCGGATTCGGTGAGGCTTTGGGGAATGACGTAAGTCCGATGCAAAAAGCCATAGAGCCTATTTCTAAAGTTTTAGAGTGCTGTCGATCTCAACATATGCTGATTATTCATACTCGTGAAGGACATCGTCCTGATTTGACTGATTGCCCTAAAGCAAAGCTTACTCGCGGAGGTAAGACCTTTATCGGTACTGACGGGCCCATGGGTAGAATTTTGGTTCGTGGTGAATACGGTCACGATATTATTCCCGAACTTTATCCTAAAGAGGGCGAAGTAGTAATTGATAAGCCCGGTAAGGACGCGTTTTTTGCAACTGATCTATATCAAATTTTGTTAAATCGCGGCATTAAGAGTCTGATTATTTGCGGTGTTACCACTGAAGTATGCGTGCAGACTACTTCGCGTGCAGCCAATGATCGAGGTTTTGAATTGGTTATTCCCGAAGATTGCTGTGCTTCTTATTTTCCTGAATTTCATGAAGCAGCATTAAATATGATTGCCGCTCAAGGCGCGATAGTAGGTTGGGTTTCCGATTCTAAATCTGTGATAAGTGCACTTGAGGAATAAAACATGCCGGTATTTTTTAAAAGTTTTAAAAATCTTTATAAAGATTCGGTAAGTTTGATGCAGCTTACTGCAAGCATATCGTCAACCACCGGTATCGAAAAATTGTCGGTAGCCATGCAGACTAAGGCTAACTTGCAAAGAGCGCAGATATTGGGTCTTAATATTGACGCAAAACCAAGTCCGAATGATTTAATGGCAGTTTTTGAAGCTGCAGATGCAGATGAAGCTTTAAAGGTATTTAATCTTATTGAAAAGGCATTAAATGCAAAAGAAGAGCGTAAGAGCGAAGTTAAAGAACAGAAAACCGTCAGTATCTTACAGACAAAAGAACGGGTTGTGGATCTTAATTTTGCCTTAATTTCGGTGCCCGGTGCTTATGCGGCGGCTGAGGCTTTAAAAGCACTTAAAGCAGGTCTTAACGTTATGCTCTTTTCTGATAATGTAAGCGAGGATGATGAGCTTATGTTAAAGGAAGAGGCAGTAAAACGCGATTTGCTCATGATGGGACCTGACTGCGGAACAGCTGTGATAAACGGAATGCCTTTAGGTTTTGCCAACGTGCTGAAAAAAGGCAGCATCGGCCTTGTCGGGGCTTCGGGAACCGGACTTCAGGAAGTCTCTTGCGCTATTTCCAATTTAGGGGGAGGGCTGTGTCAGGTTATAGGTACCGGCGGGCGTGATCTGCATGAAAAAATCGGCGGACTTATGACCATGTACGCGTTAGATCTGCTTGCCCGAGATGACAGTACTAAAGTTATCGGAGTAATCAGTAAACCTCCGGCATCTTCGGTTAAAGAAAAAATAATAGCTAAATTAAAATCAATTAAAAAACCTGTTGTAGTCCATTTTGTCGGTGATAAAAATCCTAAAAGCCAAGACGGCAATATTACTTATGCCTCATCATTAATTGAATGCGCAAAAATCGCTTGCGCTTTGCTTGAGGGCGGAAGTTTGTCTTTGAGCAAAGATGAGGTTTTGCCAAAAGCCAAAAGCAATGAGAGTAATAACGCATTGTGTGCGATTTTCTGTGGCGGAACTTTCTGTGCAGAAGCTCAGAGTTTGGCTCTTGAATGCGGATTTAATGTTAAATCAAACGTTCCTGTTCAAGGAGCAAAATCTTTGAAATATGAAGGTCCCGGCAATGTGTTTGTTGATATGGGTGATGATGAGTTTACTAACGGCAGACCTCACCCTATGATTGATCCTAGTCTTCGCGATGAGTTTTTTGCCAAAAGCATGCAGGATCCGCATGTTAAGATAATTTTATTTGACGTGGTTTTAGGTTACGGCTCAAGTCTTACGCCGCTTGAGGGGTTAAAGAAGCTTATAAAATTAAACAAGCGTTCTGATTTGAATTTTGTCTGCCATGTGTGCGGTACTGATGAAGATCCTCAATCGCTTAAAAATACGGTAAACGAGCTTAAAGCACTGGGGGTTACGGTAGCTGACAGTAATTATGATGCAACTCTTGCAGCTCTTGCTTTACTGTGAGGATGTTAAAGTTATGAATGATATTTTTAAGAAAAAATTAAGCACGGTAACATTGGGTGTAAAAAGTTTTTCAGATAATTTGCGTACTTTTAGCGATGAGGTCGTAAATCTTGAATGGCAGCCGCCGTGTTTTGCCGATCCTAAAGACGCGATGCTGCTTGCAAGGCTTTTTAACAATGAGAAAATCGTTAAAGCCAACGAGATTGCAGTTGGTAAATATTTAAATGCGCAGCCTGTTCTTACTAAAATTTGTTCTGCGCGTGAGGTAATTCCGGATTTTAAGGGCCGCAAGCTTTTACATTCCGGTCCTCCTATTGCATATGAGAATATGTGCGGTCCGATGCAGGGTGCTGTATGCGGAGCAATTGTCTACGAGGGCTGGGCCGATGATATTGAGTCTGCACAAAATTTAGTCAGAAGCGGTCAGGTGGAACTGTCTCCTTGTCATCATCACCATGCCGTGGGTCCGATGGCGGGCGTTATCAGTCCGAGCATGCCGGTTTTCGTAGTAAAAAACACTGTTGACGGCAACGAGGCCTATTCAAATTTAAATGAGGGCCTGGGTAAAGTTTTACGCTTTGGTGCAAACGGAGACGAAGTTTTAAGCCGCCTTAAGTTTATGCAGGAAAAATTAGCTCCGGTTCTTGCCAAAGCTCTTGAAATTTTAGGACCGATTGAAATTAAGCCGCTTATATCCCAGGGTCTTCAGATGGGAGATGAGTGTCATAACCGCAACAGCGCAAGTACCGGTCAGCTTATAAAGATACTCTCCCCCGTTCTTGCCGGAATTGACGGCGGAGCCGAGGCTCTGCGCTTTATTGCTTCAAACGATCATTTCTTTTTAAATTTATCCATGGCCGCCTGCAAGTGCATGCTTGATGCCGCTTCAGGAGTTAAATACAGTTCAATGGTCGTGGCTATGGCGCGTAACGGCGTTAATTTCGGTATTAGGATTTCCGGTGCCGGCGACACATGGTTTGAAGCTCCTTCTTTATTTATAAAAGGTCTTTATTTCCCCGGTTATGGAGATAAGGATGCAAATCCCGATCTGGGTGATAGTGCCATAACCGAAACGGCAGGCATCGGCGGTTTTGCTATGGCAGCTTCTCCTGCCATAGTTAAATTTGTCGGAGGATCTTCCCAAGATGCTTTAAACAACTCTCTTAGAATGCGCGAAATAACTTTAGGCCGTCATCCTTCTTTTTGTCTGCCGGCACTTGATTTTGACGGAACGGCTTGCGGAATTGATGTACTTAAGGTACTTGATCGCCATATCCTGCCGATTATCAATACTGGAATAGCGCACCGACAGGCTGGCATCGGACAAATTGGAGCCGGAATTACCAATGCGCCTGAAGAATGCTTTGTCAAAGCTTTAAGATTTTTGGCAGCAGATGTTTTATAGCTACTTCAGTAAAAGTGGATTAAGAAGTTTTTTAAGGGGATGTTTATGAGCGTACTTTTAGCAGTTAACGGAACATTGATGCGCGGTCTTGAACTGTGCAAAAACATGGAGGATGCGGGAGCGGAATTTGTAAAAGAAGACGCTACTGCACCGTGTTATCGCTTATGGTCGGTAAATGACAATAATCCTGCTATGCTTAAAGTAAAAGAAGGCGGCGTAAGCGTGCATCTTGAAGTGTGGGAGGTCCCGGAAGCGGGGCTTGCGGATATTTTGAAAAAAGAGCCGCCGGGGCTTAGCATCGGCAAAGTCCAGCTTAAAGACGGATCTTATGTTTTAGGTGTTATTGCCGAACCTTGGGTTGTTGAAGGAATGAAGGATATTTCTCAATTTCAGGGGTGGCGCAGCTATATTGCAAGCAAAGCCTAAAAGGAGATTTATATGTCAGAGAATCAAAAGATAAAATTGTGGGTGTCTGGCGACCTTAATGCGTTTTTCGGTCTGTTCACCAACGTACTGTTAAACACTATCGTTCTTACCGGATTGTGCCTTTATGTAGTTCAGATCCCTTCTGAAACGGTATTCGGCCGCGTACTGCCGGCATTGGGAATTGCCTTGCCGTTTGGCAATATCATCTACGCTTTTATGGCCTACAAACTTGCTAAAAAAGAAGGAAGAAGTGATGTTACCGCACTTCCGTACGGGCCGTCGGTACCGCACATGTTTATCGTGGTCTTCGTGGTAATGCTGCCTACGGTTTTGCTGTATAAAGATTGGGTTTTAGCCTGGAAGCTCGGCCTTATCTGGTGTGTTCTTATAGGTTTAATCGTTCTTTTAGGCGTTTTAATCGGACCTACTATAAGAAAATATACTCCGCGTGCTGCAATGCTCGGTTCGCTTGCCGGAGTAGCTTTGACATATATTGCGATGCGTCCTGTGTTTCAAATTTATGAAGCAGCTTGGATCGGCATCATTTGTTTTATGATCATTTTGTTAAACTGGGTCGGCGGAGTACGGCTGCCGTTTAATATCCCGGGCGGTCTTGGGGTAGTTATTGTAGGTTCGTTTCTTGCCTGGGGTGCTACTTTCTTAGGTTTTAGCAATATTATGGATCCTGGGCAGGTAACTGCATCGCTTAGTAATTTTGCTTTTTATTTTCCGTCATTTTCTTTTGATGTACTAAGTGTACCTTCTGAGCTCGTATGGCCCCTTTTAGTTTCGGCTATTCCTCTTGGCATTTTAAACTTTACTGAGATTTTAAATAATGTCGAGTCGGCAAATGCTGCAGGTGATAAATACAATTTGCGTTTTATTATGGCGGCAGACGGTATCGGTGCTATTTTAGGCGGATTTTTAGGCTCTCCTTTCCCTCCGGCTGTTTACATCGGACATCCGGGATGGAAGGCTATGGGCGGACGTATCGGTTATTCCATGGTCACTGGCATAGTAATGGCCATTTTGTGTTTCTTCGGTCTTACTTCATTGCTATTGTCGGTGATTCCGCTGGTTGCCATTATTCCGATTTTGCTGTTTATCGGTTTGGTTATCGGGGCGCAGGCTTTTCAGGTATCGCCAAAACGTCATGCTCCGGCCATTATTTTGGCTTTGATTCCGAATGTTGCCGAGTGGCTTAAGACTCAGGTTGATGGAGCTTTAAGCGCTGCGGCGGTAAATACCGTGTCAATCCCTGATGAGATTATTGCCAGCATGAATTCAGGCGGTGTACTGTATAACGGCATAGTGTCGGCGGGAGGAGGCGGTATCTTAGCCGGTATGATTTTGGCTGCTATTGCCGTGTTCATAATTGAAAGAGCTTTCCATTGGGCGGCGGTTTATGCTGTGGCAGGATGTGTTTTGTCATTCTTCGGCTTCATTCACGGAACTTCACTTGCTTTTAATGCCTCACCGGCCGTAAGTTTCGGCTATGCATTAAGTGCGGTTGTATTTATCCTTATGGCAATAAAAGAGTCTAAAGAACGTCCGTTGTCCTGGGCTCCGGTGAGTGAGGAAGAAAATTAATTTATCAAAAAAAGATCAGCGGCTAAACCCCGTCCTTCAGGGCGGGGATATAGCCGCGAGGAGAAGCTCAGTTTTTAATCCGGTGTTTTCTGCCGGTCAATATGTTGCCGAATAA
>NZ_GL831057.1 GCF_000188195.1 Succinatimonas hippei YIT 12066 | reverse complement strand
TAGGCAATAACAAACGCTTTGACGAGCGTATCGCTGAACTATGCCTACACCATAAAATCACTGATGCTTATAACGGTGCTTATGAACGCAACGAAGCAATAAAAAGCCGAACAGAGATGATGCAGGCATGGGCTGATTACTGTTATTCGGAGATAAATAATGGCAGAAATTGATGCTTGGAAAATGCAAACAGAGTTTAGTTTATACGAAGCATCCTCTTTATTATTGGATAATATTCCTCATGATGGGATTGATAAAGAGACTAAACTTAATAAGTCTGAAGAAATTGTGTTAACAAAACTTTACCAAGAAATAAAAACTGATATAGACGGTTTTTTTATCCTATGTGGCTATTACGCAACAAATCAAGACCAGTCTTATGCTTATGGAGACTCAGAGCATAAATATTATAATCCCCCGTATCCACAATTGATATTCCCTGCTCAAGCGTACGTTATTTTTGCTCAATTAAATGAATTACCATGTAAGACATTCTCTTCTACGTCCGCATTAAGAAAATTGCGCATCAATCGAAATGGCTACAGAACTAAACTCTTAAATGTTATGGATCTAGCAATAGAAAAATTTTGGTTAAACTATGACCCACAAGAGCCAGATACCGCCCCCAAAAATGAAGATGTCATAAGTTTTCTATTAAGCAAATCATGTGGAGAGTTCAAAGTTTCTGAACGAATTGCTTCAGCTATGGCGACAATCATTAGACATGATTCAGCACCACAATCAGGGAGACCCCAAAAAAATAAATAAAAAAGGTGCAACCATTTTGATTTATTAAAAATCAAACAATTAAAACATGCAGAATCTTCTTTTCTTATCAAACACCTAAAATATTTGACCTTTTTAGCGTCATCCAAAAATTATTAAATAGCTTCCGAACTTTATCAACATTAATCTTTTTTAAGGAGGCTATATGCCAAAAGAAAAACTTTTAAGACCAAAACAAACAGCTGAAATGTTGGGATGCGGTGTTTCAACATTATGGCGATGGGTTAAAACTTTAGATAACTTTCCCCAGCCTAAGAAAATCTCATCAAAGATTACCGTGTGGAAAGAAAGTGATCTTCTTTCTTGGATTGAACAGAAATTTTCCAAGGATGAATTTCATGCCTAAAACACAAATCTTTCATTCATTACAAGAAGCATGTGAATTTGCCAATGTTGTTGAGCCAAAACACATCATTTTTGATGGGAAATATCATCCTGCTGACATACACGGCGACCCGAACGGCGCCAATGATGCCCGCATCTTACTATTTAAAGATAAAAGCGGTGGCATAGTTTGGAATTGGAAAGCAGAAGAAGAAAAGCAAAAGACTTTATTCTTTTTTAGTGAAAACTATTCACGAAAAGGAATAAAAAGAACACCTTTGCTTAATCAAACTACACAACAAATCAATATCAAAAACATAAAAGCCCAAGAGCTTTGTTTCTTGTTATGGGAGCATGCTGTTTTTGCTAAAAACGATCATCCTTACCTGATAAAGAAAAAAATAGAAGCGCAAGGAGATCTTAAAGAACTTTCTATAGATACCCTTATAAACATTATCGGATATTGTCCTAAATCATCAGGTAAGCCATTAAGAGGCAGAATATTACTGGCTTTTAGAGGCAATTCAGAACATCAACTATGTACCGTTGATTTTATTGATGAGACAGGACTTAAAACATCCTTATATGGAGGGTTATCAAAAGGATCTTTTTGGAGTGCACAACCATTATGTTTTGATTTTCCTTTACAAAGAGAAATAGCTTTAGCTGAAGGTGTTGCCACCGCAATAAGTATTAAAAATCTATTTCTGATTGATAGTGTCGCCGTGTCAGGATGTTCTAACTTTATACACGTAGCAAAAAGTATGAAGGCAAAAAATCCTAAAATTTCGCTTCACATATTTGCGGATGTAGGCAATGGGATGGAAGCGGCATTAAAAGCCGCACAAGAAACAGATAGTAAATTTTATTTACCTAAATTTACTAAGGAAATGAATGTGGAGTTTAAAAAACTTTATGGAAAAAACCCCACGGATTTTAATGATTACTCAATAATTGCGGGAGTTTAAAAACATGGATAAAGTATCTTTAAAAAACGCTGCTCTTTGTGTTGATGAGATCAAAAACTTAAATGAAGCAGAGTATCAAATTTATCGTGCAGACATAGCCAAAAAATACAATATAACGGCAACTGCTTTAGATAAGATTCGTAAAGATGTTTGTAATACTAATAAAGATGATGTGGATGATGAACTGTTTGAAGAGTTTGATCCATACACTGAGGACGTTTCTATAAGTGAGGTCATAAAAAACATACAAACATGCCTTGAACAGTGCCTATACATGCAACCAGAATATGTTCTTGTTTGTGCGCTATGGGTGACATGTACTTGGTTTGTAGATGTACTGGAAATATCTCCATATTTATTGATCTCTGCCCCTGAAAAACGATGCGGAAAAACGCAATTGCTGAATTTACTGGCAGAATTTGCTTATCATCCGTTACTGGCGTCAAATGTTAGTATGGCATCGTTATATTATTTTGCAGATCAACCGAAAACGCCTACTTTTTTAATTGATGAAGCAGATCAATTTATGGATGCAGATAAAAAAGAATTTATAGGCATTCTTAATTGTGGGTATTCAAGAAACACAGCTTATGTAATGCGGGTGGCAGGAGATAGAATCAAACGACCTAAAAGATTCAAATGTTTCGGCTTTAAAGCGATCTCTGGAATTTCTATAAAAGGGCTAAGTGAAACAATATTAGATAGATCTCATATTGTAAATCTGAAAAGAAAGCCCATGAATCAAACCAAAATAAAGCTGAGAGACTTAAATCCTGACTTACTTTTAGAAATAAAAAGTAAACTTGCCCGATTGGCAATAGATTATAAGGAGCAAGTAAAAACACACAAAGTACAAACGTTGCTTGACGGATTAAATGACCGTCAAATAGATAATTGGGAGCCCCTGTTAACGCTTGTAGAATTAAGCCAAGATAATGAATTGTTAGAACAAACTAAACAAGCGGTTATAAAGTTATCTAAAGCTCATGATGAAAACTTTCTTGAAAGCTCTCATCACAAAACGCTAAGGATGATTGCTATAGCTCTTTCTAAAACCGATAAAGAAACGGAAGCAATATCTGCTCGACAACTTGCGGATATTGTCTATCAACAAGTAAATCAAGAATTAAGTGTTCGACAAGTTTCTTTATGTTTAAAAAGTTATGACTTGACTAGCAAACAGACAATTCAAGAAGATGGTAGCAACAAGCGTTGTTATTCTCTACAAGAAATTAAAAAGGCTATCGAGTCTTATATAACAGAGGAAGAACTAAATGCTGATGTGATATAAACAGTAATTTATTCTTTATTATCAATACGTTACATATCAGCAGAAGATTTTTTATATAGCACGACCAATGCTATAAAAATATTTTCTTGCTGATATGTATTTAATTGAAAAATAAAGATTTTTCTGCAAAAATAGCATTAATACATGTGTTTATTCTCCACTATTAATAATGTTCATAAAGGTTCATGAATGACAAAAGCATTAGATCCGCATAGAGTTGCTTTAAGTATTTTGTCATCCGCTACACTTGAAGAAGCCCGCAGTAAATTAAACATCAGCAGAACTAAATTTTGGCAATTAAGACAGAAACCAGAAATAAAAAACGCTTTAAACGAAATTTCATCCCATATTTATGATGAAAGTTTAGCGACCGTTATGCACGACACAACAGAAAATCTTTCTATTCTGAAAAACTTGG
>NZ_GL831056.1 GCF_000188195.1 Succinatimonas hippei YIT 12066 | reverse complement strand
CGGGGTTTTAGCCGCTGATCTTTTTTGATAAAAGAATAAAGGCACAAAAAATCCTGCTAAGAAATCTTAAGCAGGATCTATTAAATTAAGTTAATGCGCGTTTTCCGCGCATTTTCTTTTTTTTTTAAATCATATTTACTACGTCAAAATCAACCACCGGACTTACATCCTTTGTATAGTCGACACCTTCAATCTCAAAACCGAATAACTCCAAGAATTGATGCTTATAATCCTCATAGTCGGTAAGCTGTTTTAAGTTTTCCGTAGTAACGGTCGGCCACAATTCTTTGCACTTATCCTGAATCTTAGGATCAAGCTCCCAAGTATCCATACGTACACGGCCTTCGCTATCAATTTCAGCTTCTTTACCGTAAAGAGACTTTGAGAACATACGGTAAATATGGGCAATTACCAACTCATAGGTACCGGCGTCACGCATTACTCTAAAACAAATAGCAATATATAGAGGCATTACCGGAATAGCTGATGAAGCCTGGGTCACGACCGATTTTAAAACAGCCACGCGAGCATCACCGTTAACTTTAGCTAAGATCTGACGATTTGCAGCTGCAGCTCTATCCAAATCTTCTTTGGCTTTGCCTAAAGCTCCGTGCCAATAAATCGGCCAGGTTATTTCAGTTCCGATATAGCTGTAAGCGACAGTCTTGCAGCCTTCTGCCAAAACACCGGCATCGGCCAAGGCCTTAATCCACAGCTCCCAGTCCTGTCCGCCCATTACCTTAACGGTATTCTCAATTTCCTCAGGGGTGGCAGGCTCAACAGTTGACTCGATAATAGTATCGCGATTAGTGTCAATGGCTGTTGAAGTGTATGCCTTGCCAATAGGCTTTAATGAAGAGCGGACAACTTCACCGGTATCTGGCATCTTGCGAACCGGAGCCGCAAGAGAGTAAACAACCATATCAACCTGACCTAAATCGGCCTTGATGATCTCAATGGCCTTTTCGCGACAGGCATCGGAGAAAGCGTCACCGTTAATGTTCTTTACGTATAAACCTTCTTCTTGTGCAAACTTGGTAAAAGCAGCGGTGTTGTACCAGCCTGCAGATCCGGGACGCTTTTCAGTCCCCGGCTTTTCAAAAAACACACCTAAAGTGGCAGCTCCGGCACCGAATGCCGCACTGATGCGGGAGGCCAAGCCGTAACCGGTGGAAGCTCCTATTACTAAAACTTTCTTGGGACCGTTTTCAATTTTGCCCTGGGATTTTACATAATCAATCTGCTGCTTAACATTGGCTTCACATCCTGCAGGATGAGTGGTTACGCAAATAAAACCGCGTACTTTAGGTTCAATAATCATTAAAAAATCTCCAAAACACTTTAAGGTTTTGACGCAATTATACAAAATTACAAAGCTCGAGACCTAATTTCTCTTAATGAGATACGACACAAAATGAAAATATTCCACGTATTTGTTGTAAGCTTGCTCAATGAATAAAAATATTAATTAGGACTCGAATCTTGAAAAAATATAAATTATTTTTCATATCGCTTATAAGCGCTTTATGCTTAAGTACAAATATCGAAGCACACGCGGCAAAACCGCTTGAAGGATCGTCAGTAAGCGTTATCTACTCCTTAAACGATAAAATTCACGGTATAAATTACGATACTTACATGCACCCTGCTTCCACCCAAAAACTGCTTACGGCTCTTGCCGCACTTTTATATTTGGGACCTGACTACACTTTCAAAACAGCTCTTTATATAAGCAGACAAAGTCATGCCAACGGCAAACTTAAAATTTCAACAGACGGAACATTAACCGGCGACATCAAAATAAAGTTCACGGGAGATCCTTTTTTTACTTCAGACAATCTTTCTTCCTTATTTAAAAGTCTTAAAGATCAAGGAGTAAAACGCATCAAAGGCAATATTCTTCTAGATATAAGCCGTTTTACAGGAAAAGATCGTGCCGACGGCTGGTCGGCAAGTGATTTACCGGTATGCTTTACCGCTCCGTCTTCTGCTCTTATCATAAATCACAACTGCGCAGGATGCAGACTCAGACCGTCATCGATAGGCAGACGTGCTAAAGTTGAAATTTTAAATCGCAATCCCATAAGCGTATCTTCAGAGACAATAACCGTAAAAGCAAGTGATTTTAGAGACAAATGTACTCTTGAAGCCGAAATCCTAGGCTCTAATTCTTACCACGTAAGCGGATGCATACCCAAACTTAAAAAAGACGCTCCTTATCCCTTACTCTTTGCAGTAAACGATCCTAAATCCTGGGGAATTGATTGGACAGTAAAAATTTTAAAAAATCTTAATTTAAACGTATTAGGAGACATTAGCGTCGTAAAGCAAAATCAAGCAGGATTTACCCCTTATGCGGTAATAAATTCTCCACGCCTTTACAATCTTGTTAAAGTAATGCTGCAAAAGTCAGATAATCTCTATGCTGATGCCATAGCCAAAACCGTCGGTTTTGAATATTTTAAACGCGCCGGTTCCTATCAAAATGCTGTTAAAGCAATTCGTGCAATATTAGAAAAACAAGCCGGCATCAATCTTAAAAACGCATATATGGTGGACGGTTCAGGACTTTCATCCCATAATCTTTTATCGGCAAAAAATCTTTTTGATGTCTTAAATTACATAAAAGCCCATGATTCAACTTTAAATCTCATCGCTATATTGCCAAAGTCAGGCATAAGCGGAACCTTAAAAAATCGCCCGTCAGTTAAGGGCAAACAATTAAAAGGTGTTGTCATCGCTAAAACCGGATCACTGCAGAATGTCTCAAATCTTGCCGGATTCATTAAAAGTAAAAACAATAAATTAATCCCTTTCGTAATTTTAGAAAACTCTATCACCTATCCGCAGACTCTGCGTGAAGAAATAAAGCAGTTAAAGAAAAGATCACCGCATTATGAATTCGAAAAATCCGTAATAACAGATATTTATAATGAAAAAGAATTTTCTTATTAAATTAATCAACTTGACATCCTCACCGGCCTAAAGGCCGAT
>NZ_GL831055.1 GCF_000188195.1 Succinatimonas hippei YIT 12066 | reverse complement strand
TCGTCCGTTAAATTCAGATCAAGTTTCCTGCATAATTTCTCTACCGTACGCTTAATCGGTGCTATTTTCCATTGCTCGTCTATTTTTACGGCAGTTATCTTGCTTAAGCTCTGCGTCAAATCTTTCAGGGAAATGTTCCTGCTTTCTTCAATCCCGGCAATCTCTTCAATGCAGCCAATTGCAAATACTGATGACAAGTGGTTTAAAAACAGCCATGCTTCTTCTTCATTCCGCCCTCTCATATAGGAGGATTCAAACTCCATCGTATCTCCGTAGGTTTTGAAGTACTGCTCAATAGCCTGACGCTGCTTGTACATATAGTAAATCTGCTTGCCGTTGAGTCCGGACTGATTGGTTCTGACGGTTATAGTACCCATTTCCTTAATTTCGGCATGCAGCTGTGCTAAAGTTTGCGGTTTAAGCGCCGCAAGCTCGGCATCAGTCAGCCGTCCTTTATTATGTGAGCGTCTTTTAAGCTCTTGTGCAGTTTTTAATTCCTTTGCGGCATTAAGTTTTTCCAATCTTAAGGAAGCGTCACTCAACTCATCGGCATAAAGCTGAGCGTCATAGTAAAGATGAATGACACAATCATCTTCATCGAAGCGTTTGCATTGAATTGTCCGGCCGTGATAGGTGAATACGGAATCATAATCACTTTGCGATAAAGGGATGCGGTCTTTGACATAGCGGTTGCCGCGCTTGAGCGGAATCAAATAATGGAGCTGGTAATGTTCAAGCAGAGCAAAGTCTTCATCACTGCCGAAACCTTTATCGGCAATTATCGTATAGTGATTGCTCTTTATTCCTACTTCCTTCAGGATATCGGCAAAAGCACGAACATCGTGGGTACTACCGATATATTGTTTATAGTACAAAGGCAATCCGGTATCTTCAGATAAAGAGAATAAATACAAAAGATTGATTTGAGGTTTAAAGCGCCGTTTGGAGTCATAACCGAGCTCGGCAAATTCCATAGTACGTGAGGCTGACAACAAACGATGTCCGTCAAACAGAATAAAAGAGCGCTTAAGGTCAATGTCTTCCCGCATAAAAGCAGCAATAGCATCCCGCTGTTTGCCTAAACTCTTTAATAAGCGGCATAAGTAAGGAGCGGAGAAATTCAAATCCGGAAACAGATGGGCAAAGAAGCTGTTTTCATAATGCAGAAATAACCTTCTAAAACGCGGATTGTACATGGTACGGATGAAACTGATGACATAAATTTGTCGCCACAGGTCAGGAAAGAATTTCTGCAGACGCTCCCGATACTCAGCCGTTCTCTCATAGAAAAAGACGGAAGAGCCGACTTCAATAACGTCACTGATTTGAGGTTTTTGCTCGATATTAACCAAACGGCGTTTAGTAGGGATTAAACCCTGCGCGGTGATTTTGCCAAGACACTTGCCGGAAACTTTACGGCTGCGTTTAATGGAGGGGTCGTATTTATTATGCCGTTCATAGAGGTACCAATGACCGCGGATATGCTTGATTTCGGTATTTTCGGGTTTATGAAAATTAAGGATAAAGTCGGGTTTTTCAATCATAACGGCACCGCTTATTAAGCTACCTGTTAGGTATGTTAATTATAACACAAAAATAAAAGAAACAAACGAAAAAGAGAAAGGGAAATTAACTGAGGATCAAACAGTTAAAGGAATAGTTTAGGGAGACTGTCGCCTCCCTAATTTTTAGCGTTACGGTTTAA
>NZ_GL831054.1 GCF_000188195.1 Succinatimonas hippei YIT 12066 | reverse complement strand
ATCATCGGCCTTTAGGCCGGTGAGGATGTCAATGGATAAGCTTGGAGTTGGTGAGCGATAAGGAAGTGACAAACAGAAAGATCGCGTCCTCAATGACCCTAGTATTTTAAATAATTTTTAGTTTGATGATTTTTAAGTCTTTTTTATTGAAGATAGCTTGTTTTTTATTTAAAAACTAGGTATAATCATTCTAATTTAATTGACCCCAGAAAGGACTTTATTATGTCTGATTCCGTCGCTCATCCCGTTCTCAAAGACGTTGTCTGCTCTAAAAAGAAATACGCCTATGCCCTGCTGCAGGGTAAAAGTGTGTGGAATGCCGAAAAAGGCTACTGCGATAAGGAAAAACAAATCCAAATCGGCTCTATCCGGGAAAGCGACGGTATCGGAGAGTGTATTTTCAATGAACGCTTTTTAAGCGAGAATCCGCAGTTCCGCCGCTGGCGGGTTTTTCGTGTTGCCAAAGGACAATATGAGTACCGCAGAAAGAGCGCAGATGAGATGCGCAAGCCTCAGGAGGTTAAGCGCAAAACAGCAGCTCGTCCGGTAAAGTCCGCTAAATTCGGGGCGGAGTATTTTTTATGCCGTTTCTTTGAAAGAAGTGCTACGGGGCGTCATTTAAAAGCGTTGACCGATAAATCACAGTATGACCTGTTTCTGACGCTGCTGCTGACGATAATGCTGTACGGCGCTAAAGGTTTGGCGTGGATGACGGAAAAAGTACGCAAAGAGCATTGCGGTCTTTATGGTAAAAAGATTGATAAAGACACCATTTTGCGTTTATTTAAAAAGATGGAGCAGGACAATACGGTCGGAGCCGTGATGAAGGCCAAATGCCGGGAGGCCGGCAGCCGCAAAGAGCAGAGCGTAACTTTAGCTTTAGACGGCACCAATATTGATTTTTACGGCAGAAAAAACGATAAGGCCCGCTACGGTAAAAGCAAAAGCGGCAACGCTGTTCCGATAGTCAATCTGCTGACTTTGATGGATCAAATCACGCACGAGCTGTACGGAGTAATGTCTTATTCCGGAGACGTAACCGATGTTTCCACAGTGGAAAGCGTATGTCGGCAGTTGATGTATCAAGGAGACGGCGGACTGAAAAACAAGCTGCGGCTTATATGTGACCGTGGTTATTGGTCGGTGTTTAATCTCAGTACGATGTTAGATCACGGCTGCGGTTTTCTGGTTAACTGCAATACAGCGCGTTCAAACAAAATCAAACAGCTGATATTAGAGCATGCTGCCAATCTGCAGGGGTATAACGGCACTGCGATATTCCGCGGAGATGAGCCGGACGGGGCGGAGGCGGAGCTGTTAACCGCGGTTACTTTGAACAAAGAATGGTCTTATACCAAGACCACCGCTGCGGGACGTGCTCCGTTTAAAACCCGCGCTAAGATTTACGTACATATTATCTTCTCCCACTCAATTTACCGTAATGCTTTGGAGCATTACGGCCACAGCGTCGCCGAGCTTAATGAAATCTATCGGGAAGCACAAAAGGAAGGAAGCTGGAAACCCGCGGGAGAAAAGCATCGTTTCCATGAACTGCTTACCGGAAAACATCTGAGCTTATTCGATGACAATTTAATCAAATACGATGCAGAGCAGCAGCGCTTTGTCTTAAAGATGGCGGCGGTGACGGAAAAGTGCAGGTTAACCGCCTCCCGGGTTTTGGTCAGTGATTTTTGTACTGACGCGGCTGAAGCCGACCGTATTTACAGAATGCGCAGCAATATCGAAATCGGCTATCGACTTAACAAAAGCACTATGGAAGGCAGGGTGAGCGGCAAATCCGCCTCAGGAAGCTTTGACGGCATGATGTTTCTTACTGCCGTGGCTGTGGAAATGTCGATGCAGATAAGACAAAAGTTTAAAGATTACAACGCCAAGCTGCCGCTTAAAGAGCGGGTTTATTTACCGCATAACTCTCTGCGCTGCCTTATGCATACTCTGGACGGAGTTGAGGCGATTGTTGATGAGAACAAGCGAGAGCTTATCATTCAGGGCGGTGTAACCGATGAAATTAATGAAATACTTTCTATCTGCGGGATTAAAACCTTTGCCGCATTGGGGCGGGAAGCATTTGAAAAATCTACATAAAAAAGCACATAGATCCTC
>NZ_GL831053.1 GCF_000188195.1 Succinatimonas hippei YIT 12066 | reverse complement strand
AAGTTTTAGCGATCCTTAAGATCATGGTTATGAATACTTTTGTTTTTACAAACTGTCAAACCCCAGTCTGTAAGCAATATGTACGGATACAAACACCATAAGGGCCGTTTGAGTTAAGCATAGATACAAAATCGGATTAAACTGGGTTTGCAAAACCAAAAATAAATTAATACTAAAAAGCAAAGTGATAGCCGCAGATGAGAAGAATTTTAAAAAGTGCGGACTGCGGTGGCGTGATACGTCGACATTCTTTTTAAGCGAAAACAAAATATAAGCACACAGAGAAAGCAGCAAGGCGTGCTTATAAATTTTCTTAAAAACTCCGATGCTTCTTAATTTTATCAATTTGTAATTAGGATCTGCTTTACATTCCTTTAAAGTAAAAAGATCGGTATCCTGCTGTTTATTGAGGTGATTTTCACTGTAAATAACAAAAAGATGATCGTTTGCTGTCGTCACTTGATTTAAAGTTGCCCACTCAGAATACACCTCATCGCACGTAACTTTTGAAAAATTAGGGATAAAACGGGTAAAACCGGATCCTGCAAGAGAAATAATTAATGCGACAAAAACAACTTTTACACAATAATCTACTATCGGCATAAGCCTAAAAAACCTTTTAAAACAATAAAATCAATGAATATCAACAAGCGGTAAACGACCTTTTACCAGATTCCCGTCCGATAAAGCCGCAACAAACTCCAGATCCGGCAAATACTGCAAAGCTTCAGCAGGAAACAGCGGACATTTTTGCATGGTGACGGATCGGTTAACTCCGTAATTAACCTCAAGATCCGAAGCGCTTTCACTAAAACTTATTGTTGAACTGCGAATGGGTTCAACCGTAGCCGGCAAGCTTTCAGTGAAAATTTTTGCGGTTTGCATATCCTTTAAGCGCAACGAAATTTTGTTGTTGCAGTTTCCGATAATCTGGCGTGCAGCAGCTTCCGATCCGGTTCGCTTAACCAAATCGGCAAAAGTCTGCGTAGCAATTGTCACGGCAAAATCCGCACCTCGCGATTTATTTAAAAGCTGCACCAAAGACTCTCCGGCAGCCTCACTGCTTTCATCGACAAATACGCTTATTTTGTGTTCAGAGCTGATGCGATACTCGCTTTGCGTATACAGTTTGCCGGCAAAAGCGCAAAGATCCGCAAGCAGAAGCTTACTAAGATAACCGCCTAAGACAGGATCGCTTAAACAATTTAAGGAAGCGTAAAAAATGCCGTTGTCTGCGGCAAGCTGCTCAAAAGTATGCTGTTTGCTTAAATCCTCGGAAGAGAGTAAACCGTTTAAATCCGCACCGCATAAGGTTCTTATACATGGCATAACGCTTGCGGTAACTTTCTGATAATAACTGGGATCGGTCTTGGCTACGGAAATTAAAGTCAAAATATCGCCGTCGGTATTTATAAGACCGTTATTGCAAAGATAACCGTATATCTTCTCAAGATTAAATAAAAGCGAGCTTCCGTCCTTACGGGAATTAGCCTTACTATTTGTAAACGTGCTTAGTTCTTTGTTTTTTATTAATTTTTCATTAATTTCAAGTTGTTTACAAAATTCATTTACCCCGACATCATTTAAATTTTCCGTTACCTCTTTTATGAACTTCTCAAGGATAAGCGCATACAGATCCTGATGATCAAGCTCATTTAAAATATTTTTAAGCGTTATAAGTTTCCCTTTAATTTTTAAGACGGTAACCGCAGCGGTTATTGCCGAATGCGCGTGCGCCTTAAATGATTGTGCACTTCCGCTATCGGGCATTAAAGAAGTAATACGCGAGGCTATCTCACTTGCCCGCAGAAATGTTCCCAATGGATTAAATGCCAAGCTGTGCTGTGTTTGTGCCAAATTTAAAAAGTGCAGTTTTAAATCCCTTGAGCATTGCGCCGCCGTTAAAAATATCTTCTTTTGCAAATCCGCATCTGATTTAGGATCAATAACAATCACAGTATCTCCGCGTACAATAGCTTGAGCAACCAGTAAATCAAACAGTCTGGTTTTTCCGGCCCCCGTTGTTCCAAAGACTATCGTGTGCAGATTCAAATCATTTACCGACATTAAAATATCTTTTCTGTTGTTAAGTTCAAGATTGTGAACGGCAAAAGACCCGTGACGCTTTGAGCTTAACTGTTCAAAGCCCGCATCCAACTGTTCCTGAAGCAGTCTTAAATGTCGCGGCTGCCATTTAAACCCTGTCCCCAAATAAAGCTTTTCATGCTTTTTATAAAAATTTTGAAGTTTAAAGACGTCTACTTTTTCAATCTCATTATTTTTAAGAATTAAAAGCAGCTTTTTTAAAACTACAGGGTAAGGCGAAGGCAAAAGAAAAAGCGCAGCTGCGCAAATTATAAGATTATAAAGTGAGTTAAATGCCGTCACAATAAAATAGCCGTGCAAACATATAATTGCGATAACACTGCCCAGCATTGACGGTGATTTAAAACTTATGTCTTTTATCGGGTTTATAAAAAAAATGTTTTTCATCTTGTTATTGTTTTTTACGAGTTTTTGGTGATTCAAACTGCGGCAAATCAGGCGAATACGCATTAAGCCAGGACTCAAGTGCCAAATTCGCTGACGACTGCTGCCGATCTTGAGTGTTTGCGGAATTTTCTGCTGTTAAAACAAATGTTTCATCGTTTATATCCTTTTCTTCCAAAGCTTCGTTTTGAGTATTATTAAGATCATGTGACTGCTCTTTATGATCTGTTTGTTTTTTATCCTTTTTTACCGATAAAGCCGTCAGATCGACTCTGCTTAAGCCGTCATCCGGATTTAATTTCGGATCAGAGCCGTTATTTTTAACTACCGCATCTTCATCTGCCTCCTTAAGATCGTCCGGCAATTTAAAAATGTCATTGATTTCCTCTACTGAAGTTTTAAATTCTCCCTCTGTGTTTTCATTTAAGAAATTAAGCTCTTTAACCGCGCTTTGAGCCTCTTCTTGCCCTTCTTTGCTGTTTAATTTTTTGTTATCAAGCAGTTTTTTTCTTGTAACTCTTAAATTTTCCCGGTAATTCTTTATTCCGTCATTAAAAATCGCCTGCGATTTTTCAAGAGTTTCAGTAAGCGTGTTTTCTTCTAAAAACTCTTTCGCTTCATAAGGAAAATCCTTATTTTCAAGCTTCAGATGAATCACTCCCGGCACACTATCTTTATAAGTTTTTTCAATATAAGCGCACAGAGCTTTAGGTCTCGGACCTAAAGCAAGCGCATTGCATAAAAGCTCATCATGATTTTTTAGATTCTTTGTTTTAATCCCGATTACGACCCCGTAAACTAACAGCTTTTCATCATCCTTACTAAGCTGATGCCATGAGTAAACGGCAAGTTTTCCGGCAAGAAGGATATTGCCCTGCCGTCGCCACTCTATAATTAAATTCCGTATATTTTTGCTTTTAACTAAATCATCATCGCCTTCCCTAAAAGATTTAGCATCTGCTTTTAAATCCGATAAAAGCGGACTGTCATAAGCCACAAGAAGCCCATAAGGAACGACGAAAATCCCCAAAGACATTAACTGCTCAAACTTTGATTGACTCAATACCGATAAAATTTCATGAACTAAAAAAGCATTTACGTTGAACGAATAAGGATTTGAGCTGCGGGTACTTGCTTTAACGCTTGAGATATCAGCACTTTTTACATATTTAAAGAAATCGCACTTTTGCAGAAAAAACTCATGCAAAGGACAAAAATCTTCAACGTAGGCCAAAAGCTGCGGTAACCCCTGCGTCAAATAACTCAAGGATAAAAAGAACAGCTCATCATGCCTGCCCTTGCGCGGAGAAATAAATTCAAGTGTGTACTTATTTGCTCTGACTCTTTTGCAAAAATGAGCAAAGCTTTCAAGATAAGGATTAAATTCCAATCCTTCGACTCTTATAGAAAAGTCTGTAAAAATTTTGGCTAAATCATGATTTAGCCCTGCTAAAAATGCGGCACATTTTATGCTGCGCTGTTTAAAAAAGTCAGTTTCGCCGCTGTTTCTTAAAGTCAGATTTATACTTTCAAGCGCAGTACACAATAAATGGCGAAACAAACCGCCGGGCAATGCATCGTGACTCCCTTCCGACGCCGGCAATGTAAGGCACATAGCTGCAGTACGATGAATATAAGGCAGAATATTTTCGTAAAAAAACTTATCACCTGACGCAATGCTCTTATAAATCACTGTTATCACATCAATGTTATCGTTTATAAGAGCAGACGGATCTTTTACCGGAAATTCTCGTTTGCCGTCATCAAAAGCCGTAAAAATAATTGAGTTTTCACTGTCAACAAACTTATATGAATAATTCTTACAATCAGAAACACAAGCCGTATCCCCGAAGCTTCTTTTTCTTTCCGTAAAAGAAAGTGCAGAGCTTACTGCAGGATCTAAGCAATCATCTTTTTCATACGGATAAAGAGAATTTTGATAATCAAAAAAAGATCGGTTTTCAGGATTTCCTTCAATCTTTTTTTGCAATTTAAATTTGTTTAACAGAAAGTTAATTACGGACATGGCTAAACTCTAAAAAAAATAAAAGCTTAGCAGTATTTAAATTTTGTTCTTGGCAGTTAGACTGCAAATTGCACACAACCTGCTCATAAACGGCATAAATAGGCTGTAAAAAATTTGGGGGGTATTTTTTAATTAACAATAAGAAAGGCTGTTGCGAATATTTAAGAGAAACTTTTTTGCTTGACTTCCTCTCCGGCCTAAAGGTCGTGTCAACAACAATTTAAAACTGATCCACTGGGGGTGCGGACAAAAAGTTGGACATGATTTT
>NZ_GL831052.1 GCF_000188195.1 Succinatimonas hippei YIT 12066 | reverse complement strand
TAACCTGTAAATCGGTAAGAGTTTTGGCTATTTTAGGCATTTTTGTCTATCATTAAATCATAAATCATATTTATGACTATCATCCTGACCATCAAAAAAGTCAAGATTGTATTAGATAAAATGAGATTCAGTTAGACAAATTGTTTGATTAATTATTTGTTATAAATGAAGTTGTAGGATGGTGTTAGATAAGGTGAGACAAAAAGATGGCGGAAAAGGGGGGATTCGAACCCCCGAACCCAAAAAATGGGTTGCCGCATTTCGAGTGCGGTGCATTCGACCACTCTGCCACTTTTCCGAAAATTAAAATATTTGCAATATATAAGGAGTAAATATGAAAACAAAGACTGGCGGTGAGAGCGGGATTCGAACCCGCGATAGGCTATTCACCTATACACGCTTTCCAGGCGTGCTCCTTCAGCCACTCGGACATCTCACCGTTATTGAGAACGGGAGCTATTTTACAAGACTTTTATAATAATGCAAGATATTTTTTATAAATTTTATCATAGCAATGATCTTAAAGAGCATAAAAACTTATGTAAACAAGCAAATATACCATTGGTTTATATGATAAAAATCTACTTCCTGTAGGTACAACAAAACAGGGCCGGAAATCTTAAAACAGCAGGCTTTAGGCTGCTTTGAATAGGTCAATCGTATAATCCTCGTAATTTGCGGACTTCAGCAGCTTATCAAGTTCTTTATTGAGATTTGTACTGCTTAATAAAGTTTGGCTGTTACTGCCTAAATTAGACCAACTGCATCCGCGATGTTTCTGCCGATTAGATACGGTAAGTCCGTTATAACGTTCTATGGTATTACTTGAATTGGGTAGTCCCAGGTATTTGCGCATAGCATAGCAGCTAAACAGCGTAACCTTATTGTTAATGTAATTCTTAGCGCTCTGCAGGATGACGCTGCGCTCTTTAGTGCTGTGTTCAGCAATTAGTTTATCTATATATTGCAAAGCATCTTTGTAATTGAAGTACCAGAGAGCTTTCTTGACAGCATCTCTGTATGCGCGTCTTTCTTCATGAGAGCCGGCCGTACCTCTGCCTATCATTGAATCAATTTGTTCGGTGACATGATACCAATCCAGATTAATTTGGTAACTGCAGTAACTGAAATACTTATCGATCTGCGTTTTTAAGACGCCGGCACTGTCAATGAAAAAGACCATATGACGATTAATAAGTCCATTGTGAAGGAGGAAGGCGATCAGCGTTTTAAAGCCCTCTTTAACACTTGAAGCGATCAACAGCTGCAGCTTTCCATCCCATTTAACGGTGATCGAGGTAGTAGATACACCGGGTCGATCTTCGGTATAACTCACTGTACATTTTTGGGCAAACTCTGATCTTTCCTGCCGCTCTTTCCTCAGCTTAGCTTTTGCTTGATTCTTTTGCCTCAGCCTATCCCTAGGAGTAAGTTTACGCTTGCGCCGGTCTTGATGTTGAGGTTTTCTGCTGCGTTTACGCATTGTTTTCTGCTTTTTGACCATCACTTCATCCACGCATATATAGGCCAAGGGCAGCTTTCCATCCCAGCACTCCAGCGTCGGCAGGAAAGCAATACTGCTCACACGCTGCGGCTGCAGGGGCCGCTTGGCTTTAGGCATCTGCAGCCAATCAGCCTCCAACTTGGTGTTAAACATGCCGAGCACTTTAGCCAGCTCCGTCGCAAGCGGATGTGCTTTAAGTTTAATAATGCCAAAGCGCTGCTGTGCTTCTTGGATATTTTCCAGAAAGCCTTCTTCGGTATAGTCGGAAGCTTTAAAAATAGCGCTGCGTTCCTCATCGGCTGTTATGCGAATGAATGCGCCGGTCTGTGAAACGTAATCGTGGATGGTGCCGGGAGCAATCTTTAAATGGTTAGACTGTTGTATGAGCTTGCCGGCACCGCGGTATGACAGACCTTCAATCTGCTCCTCTGCCAACAATTTGTCCACAGCTAATGAGCGAGCTGTAGCGTTGGGATTTACTTTAAGAGCAGTACAAATCTTTGCATTTGCATGTGTTTCTCCATATAGAGTCTGCACTCTTAGTTTTTTTTTTTATTTTGACGTCAGCTGATGATTGAGCAGGTTTAACAGCATTAGCTGTCTGTTCAGGCTTTTCCGGCTGATTACTTAAGATAATAGAGAGCAGAGGAGCTTTGAGCTGTTCTATAACATTACCGATGGCAGTCTCTAAATTATCTGCCACCTTTTGAAGATCTTGCTTAGTATTGAGCGGGTGACCGATTTTCAATTGAGAGGCACTAACATTGGTTGGTAAACGACTGATGATATTACCGTCTTCATCCTGCAGTGTAATGACTAATTTCTTCTCAGATATATCACGAGACTTCGGCATAACATAATCCTTTCGAGAAAAAACTTTTATATCAATCTCCTCGTCAGAATATACTTAATTTCATGCTCGTCAAGTCATCTCAGCTGCATTTGCCGTATCTACAGGACGTAAAAAACTATTTAATAAAATCTTTAATAATCAATATGTTAACAATTAAGATAAAAACATTTAAAAAAAAATTAATATAAAGTGTTGACATAAATTTATAAATCCTTATAATGAGCCCCGTTGTTTGACACAACAACCTATCACGCAAGGGTGTGGGGGTATAGCCAAGCGGTAAGGCAGCGGGTTTTGATCCCGCCATTGCCCTGGTTCGATCCCAGGTACCCCTGCCATCCTGATAGTAAAATATAGGGGTATAGCCAAGTGGTAAGGCAGCGGATTCTGATTCCGCCATTTCCAAGGTTCGAGTCCTTGTACCCCTGCCATGGCTACGTAGCTCAGTTGGTTAGAGCGCGGCACTCATAATGCTGAGGTCACTGGTTCAATTCCAGTCGTAGCTACCAATCTATCATTCATGCGTGTTCTCCAATCCTCGAAATCCCGAAATTTACAGTCTAGGTAAAATCCCCGAAATTTACAGTCTAGGTAAAATCTCTTTTA
>NZ_GL831051.1 GCF_000188195.1 Succinatimonas hippei YIT 12066 | reverse complement strand
GGATCTTCGGCCTTTAGGCCGGTGAGGATGTCAATCATTGTCTTTGTTTGTAATTTGAAGGCGGTAGTATATTATATGTTGTATATATTTTACACTACACAATAAATATGGCGCGGCATGATATTGTCCGCTTAAAGATTGAGTTTGAAGTGCAAGCTGATGAAAAAGGAAAATTTGGGCATAAACCATTGATTAAATCCGGCTTATATTTTAGGAGAAGGTTATGAGCACAGATAACGGTAATATAAGCAATATAGTAGAAAGTGTTGCAAATGCGCTTGACCTTGATATTGAATGGAAAGATTCGCTATCCGGCACTATAGATTTGTATGGAGTACCGTTGGTATTTTCCTTTGAGCAGGGAACGCTGTTTTTTAAGTCGTCACTAGGGACTCCGCCTGATGAGATGTTTGAAAACGCTAAGTTTTGGCGCCTTTTGATGGAGCAGAATAATTTTTACTGCAGACTGGCTGGTGCGAGCCTCGGTTATGATGCCGAAAACGGAATTATTTCTTTTCAATGGGCTTGGCCTCTTGTCGATATAAATGCTGCGCGACTTGAAAATATGCTGTTGAATTACTCTAAGGGCTTAGAGCATATGCAGACTCTGGTGCATCAGGGGGTGCAGGAGCAGCATAATGAAGCTCAATCTTTTGCAGAAGCTTCGCTTATAAGGGTTTAAAAACAGGTTAATTAACCAAGGTGGTTTTTATGTCAAATTCTCCGGACATTATCAAAAGCGCTGCGGACTTTACCAGGGCTCAGAGTGAGGGACTCGGTTTTCATTTAAACAGCAAGAATGAAGTAAAAACCCACGGTAAATTTATTGCCGTTTTATATCGGATTAGGGATTTGTTTCGTTCTCAAAATACCATTAATGAAGAAAAGACAAAATTGTCAGAAGCTTTGCAGAAAATTTTATCTTCACATAGTAATAGTATGACGGCAGATCCGGGAGCAGATCCTAATCTGAATCCTGCTGAGCTTGCTAATCTAAAGCACAATATTAAGCTTGCAGCCGATAGTGCAGTCAATTTTAATAAGCCCGGTGTTGATGTCAAAAAGCTTGAAAGTGCCGTTTATGCGCGCTTAGGAACAGCTCTTTCCCCAAAAGAACTTGATGTAGTCAAAAAGGAGATTTTACGCTACGGCAACAGTCAGCTTGAAGCCATGCACTCTTTGGAGCTTAAGTTGCAAAAGCAGGCTGCAGACAAAAATGAGTCTTATCTTATGAGCTCTCGTCAAATTGAGGATTATGAGGGATTGGTCAGCAGTTATTTGGCATGCATAGCAAGCGGCTCTGAGTCTAGCGAGATCAAGATGCTTCCGTCATTAAGCAAGTTCAATATTATAGATAATTTTTTGCAAAACCACCCCGGATGCGAATTTTCTCGCGATCAAAAGCTTGCAATGATTTCACATGTCGACAGTCTTGCTGCCGACAAGCTGGCTGAACTGAATCGCACAGATCCGCAGCATGCTAAAAAGTATTTAAGTGACGAAGAATATAATGAACTGTGCACAGATTATTTCAATTCGATTATAAAAAATGAACGTCCGGAAGCGGAGGTAGGAGATAGCTCAGACTCTCCTGCAAAGAATGTTGTCCCGACAGATGCAAAACAACGCCGAGCGGTAATTGAAGCAGAAATAATACGTATTGCTAACTTATATGACATGAAAGTTCCGGAAAATCTGGATGCGGCAATTAAAGAGATCGAAGCTGTCTGCATAGAAGGTACGACGACAGAAGAACTCGCAATGAGGGTTGATGAATTTGTAACATCCGGTTTGCTGCAGAAGTCCGTTTCCGAACGGTCAAATGAAGTTAATAGTAAGACGGTTCCGGCAGATGAAACTCAACGTCGATCATTAATTAAAGCTGAAATAATACGTATTGCTAAGTTATATGATGTGAAAGTACCGGATAACTTAGATCCTGCAGTTAAAAATATTGAAAATATCTGCACCGCGGATACGACGAAGGACGATCTTGGAATGTATATAGATCAGCTTATAACGTCAGGATCACTGAATGACATTGATTCTCAAGCAGGAAGACGAGGTTTGGCGCTTCAGGTGAAAGAAGTGCCGGATTGCCGCATGCCCGTCTCAAACGGAAATCCTATAACGCAAGGGCAGCTTTTCCGCCAGCAGGCAGGTTCTAATACCTGTTTTATACTGAGCATATTCAACGGATTGTGTAATTCAGCGCAAGGAACAAGATGGCTGAACGAACACGTAACGCAAGATCTGGTGCAAAAAGGTACTTTGCATTTTCATCCCCGCGATACACAAAATCGGGAATCAGATATTGAAATTAATATTCACAGCTCTGCAGTACAACAAGTCAGATATCAGGTTTTAAGCAGGAACGGCAGTGATTGTATGAGTGATTTCGAGGCGGCTTGTGCCAGAGCTTATATGGATTATTTTGATCAAGGATATGATATGGCTTTTAGGGACGCTATGAAATCGGCGTTCGGTTCCTTTTCGACTCTGACAGATCAGGCATACAAGCCCGGACAATATGGCGAAGCCATTGTGATGGCCAATATTCTAGGATTATATGCCGACGCGAGATCTAGCATTCCGTCAAGTAGTTTAAGAGCAAATCGACAGGCAATTATCACATTGGTACAGGATTTTCTGAGAAATAACAAAGGAATAGTTTTGTTTCATAAAAACAGCTCGCACTTTACGGCAGTGCAAGATGTAAGTGATAACGGAGATTTTACTGAGCTTGATTCTCTAGATACATCAGTAACCAAGCAATTAAAATTTGACACTGTTGCCGCAAGTCCTATTAATCTTGTTTTTATTTCTTTCACAAAAGAAAACCAGTTCAATGCCGGAGCGGCTTAGGAGTTAAAACCGTTTTTAATATTTTGTGCCTTGAACTAAAGGCTTAAGCTGTCGGTAGTCAGCTGTCTTTTACCGTAAGAGCTTTAGCCTTTAGATCGGATGTCAAATTTTGAGCATTTTCAATGTTACAATGAAAAAATATAAGCAACTTAGCAAAGATATTGTGTAAGCTGTACATATAGAAGTGCAGCAGTCAAATCATGCTCTTTTCCTTTAAAAATGTGCAAGGTGCAATCATGCTTGAAGATGATATTCGTTTAAATGTTGAGATCGCGCTTAAAGAAGATTTGGGCGGTATATCGGATCCTAATTGTGATGTGAGTGCACAGCTTATTCCGGAGGATGCGGAAAGTGAAGCTTCAGTAATTACCAGAGAAAGCGGTATTTTCTGCGGTGAAAAGTGGGTAGAAGAAATTATAAGACAGTTAGGCGGAAAAGTTGAAATAACCTGGTTTACTAAAGATGGAGAAGCAGTTAAAGCTGGACAGGAATTGTTTCATCTTAAAGGCAATACGCGGATCATGACTACGGCAGAGCGTACTATTTTGAATTTTATTCAAATGCTTTCCGGAGTTGCAACTGTAGTTAGCGCTTATGTAAAGGAGTTGGAAGGGACCTCTTGCAGTTTGTTCGATACCCGTAAATCAATTCCCGGTTTGCGCACTGCATTAAAGTATGCGGTTGCATGCGGCGGCGGAAAAAATCATCGCATCGGTCTTTTTGATATGTTTTTTATTAAAGAAATTCATATTGCAGCAGCCGGAGGCATAACTCAAGCAATCTTAAAAGCAAGAGAAATAGCTCCTGATAAAAAAATAGACATTCTGGTGGCAAATCTTGACGAATTAAAAGAAGCTCTTGCCGCTAAAGCCGATATCATTATGCTGCATAATTTTGATTATGCTCAGATTGAAGAAGCCGCTGCGGTAAACAATCATCAGGCGAAGCTTGAGATTTCAGGTAACGTTAATTTGGAAACTATCGGCAAATTTGCACAATCGGGCGTTGACTATATTTCAGTGGGAGCTTTAACCAAACATATAACGGCTCTTGAGGTATATATGCGCTTTGTTAAAAAATCTTGACATCCTCACCGGTCTAAAGGCCGAAGATCC
>NZ_GL831050.1 GCF_000188195.1 Succinatimonas hippei YIT 12066 | reverse complement strand
GTGAACTCCATCAGTTTGATCGTTTTGCCATATGATATTTATTTGCTTTATGACATGAAATAAGATTGATCTTTTAACTTTTTAAGTATTAAAATACACTGCTCCCGATTGTCGGGAGAATAGTAAAGTCTGTCCAATAATGGACCAACAGGAGATTTTATTTAATGGCTACTATTAACCAGCTGGTTCGTAAGCCGCGTGTGAAGGTTGTTTCAAAGAACAAGGTTCCGGCCTTAGAAGCATGCCCTCAGAAGCGTGGTGTATGCACCCGCGTTTATGCTACTAAGCCTAAGAAGCCGAATTCGGCTATGCGTAAAGTTTGTCGTGTCCGCTTGACCAACGGTTTTGAAGTTACTTCCTATATCGGTGGCGAGGGTCACAACCTGCAGGAACACTCTGTCGTTATGATTCGCGGCGGACGTGTGAAGGATCTTCCGGGTGTTCGTTACCACACCATTCGTGGTACCTTAGACTGCTCCGGTGTTAAAGATCGCAAGCAGGGTCGCTCTAAGTATGGTGTCAAGAAGCCGAAGGCTTAATCGACATCCCCGCAGAGTAAGGCCAAACAGCAATTAGTGCTAGAGATATAAAGAAGTTTAACCAAAGTTTTGGAAAACCCTGAAGTTACGAGGATTTATAAATGCCAAGACGTCGTGTCGTAGGTCAGCGCAAGATTCTGCCTGATCCTAAGTTCGGTTCAGAGCTGTTAGCAAAGTTCATCAATGTTGTTATGAAAGATGGTAAAAAGTCCATCGCTGAGAGCATTGTTTACGGCGCTTTAGATATCATTTCCCAGAAGAGCGGCAAGGAGCACCTCGCCCTGTTCGAGGAAGCCCTTGATCATATTCGCCCTGCAGTTGAAGTTAAATCCCGCCGTGTCGGCGGTTCTACCTATCAGGTACCGGTTGAAGTACGTCCTGCCCGCGGCAATGCATTAGCAATGCGCTGGCTCGTTGATGCCGCCCGTTCCCGTCATGAGAAGACCATGGCTCTGCGTTTGGCAGGTGAGATGATGGATGCTTCCGAAAGCAAGGGAACCGCTGTTAAGAAGCGTGAGGACGTTCATCGTATGGCTGAGGCTAATAAGGCCTTTGCTCACTTCCGCTGGTAAAATTAGAGGTTTTTTAAATTGCCACGTACAACTCCTATACAACTGTACCGTAATATCGGTATCAGTGCTCATATCGATGCCGGCAAAACCACTACTACCGAGCGTATTTTGTTTTATACCGGAAAGAACCACAAATTAGGTGAGGTTCATGACGGTGCTGCTACTATGGACTGGATGGTCCAGGAGCAGGAACGCGGTATTACCATTACTTCTGCTGCTACTACCTGCTATTGGCAAGGTATGGCTCACCAGTTTAAGAACAAATACCGTTTCAACATCATTGACACTCCGGGCCACGTAGACTTCACTATTGAAGTTGAGCGTTCCATGCGTGTTCTCGACGGCGCCGTAATGGTTTACTGCGCAGTAGGCGGCGTACAGCCTCAGTCCGAGACCGTATGGCGTCAGGCCAATAAGTACAACGTCCCTCGTATTGCTTTTGTTAATAAGATGGACCGTACCGGTGCAAATTTCCTGCGTGTCGTTGAGCAGATTAAGACCCGCCTCAAGGGTAATCCGGTTCCTCTTCAGCTGCCTATCGGTAAAGAAGATACCTTCGTCGGCGTTGTTGACTTGTTAAAGCGCAAGGCTATTGACTGGAACGAAGCAGATCAGGGCGTAACTTTTGAGTACGTTGAGATCCCTGAAGACATGAAGGAAGAGGTTGAAGAGTGGCGCGCCAAATTGGTTGAAGCTGCAGCAGAAGCCAATGAAACCTTGATGGAAAAATATTTCGGCGGTGAAGAGCTTACCGAAGAGGAAATCGTTGCCGGTATCCGTGAGCGTACCTTACGCTGCGAAATCATTCCGATGTGCTGCGGTTCAGCATTTAAGAACAAGGGTGTTCAGGCTATGCTTGACGCCGTCGTAATGTACTTGCCTTCTCCGCTTGATATTCCTCCGGTTAAGGGTGAGAAACTTGACGGAACCCCTGATGAGCGTAAAGCTTCCGATGCAGAGCCTTTCTCAGCATTGGCCTTTAAGATTGCAACCGATCCTTTCGTCGGTAACTTAACCTTCTTGCGCTGCTACTCAGGTACTATCAATTCAGGTGACACTGTATTGAACTCCGTTAAGCAGAAGCGTGAGCGTTTCGGCCGTTTGGTTTTGATGCACGCCAACAACCGTCAGGAAATCAAAGAGATTTACGCCGGTGATATCGTTGCAGCCATCGGTTTGAAGGAATCCACCACCGGTGATACTTTGTGTGACGAAGCTCATCCGATTATTCTTGAGCGCATGGAGTTCCCGGAGCCGGTTATTTCAGTTGCCGTTGAACCTAAGACCAAAGCTGACCAGGAAAAGATGGCTCTTGCTTTGAACCGTTTGGCTCAGGAAGATCCTTCCTTCCGCGTTCATACCGATGAAGAATCCGGACAGACCATTATTTCCGGTATGGGTGAGTTGCACCTCGACATCATCGTCGACCGTATGCGCCGTGAATTCAACGTTGACTGCAACGTCGGCAAGCCTCAGGTTGCTTACCGTGAAACCATTCGCTCCAAGGTTGAGTCCGAAGGCAAATTCGTACGTCAGTCCGGCGGCCGTGGTCAATACGGTCACTGCTGGCTCCGTATCGAGCCGCTTGAGGCCGGTAAGGGTTATGAGTTCGCCAATGAAGTCGTCGGCGGTGTTATTCCTAAGGAATACATCCCTGCTGTTGACAAGGGCGTTCAGGAACAGGTTGCAAACGGCGTTCTCGCCGGCTACCCGGTTGTTGACGTTAAGGTTACCGTCTATGACGGTTCATACCACGAAGTCGACTCCTCAGAAATGGCCTTCAAGATTGCCGGTTCCATGGCATTCAAGAGCGGCTTTATGAAAGCCAATCCGGTTCTTCTCGAGCCTTTGATGAAGGTTGAAGTAGAGACTCCGGAAGAGTACATGGGTGACGTTATCGGCGACCTCAACCGCCGTCGCGGCTTGGTTGAAGGTATGGAAGACGGTCCTACCGGCAAGATTGTTCATGCCATGGTACCGCTTGCCGAGATGTTCGGTTATGCAACCGACTTGCGCTCTCAGACCCAGGGCCGTGCTTCTTACGTAATGGAATTCGGTCATTACGCTGAGGCTCCGAAGAATATTGCCGAAGCAGTTATCGCTGCTCGTCAGACTAAGTAATATTTAGTATAATTTGCGGTGCGGCGTTGCGTTCGCATCGCATAAATATAGGAATTTTAAAAAATGGCAAAAGAAAAGTAT
>NZ_GL831049.1 GCF_000188195.1 Succinatimonas hippei YIT 12066 | reverse complement strand
CCCGAACTCTGCTCATTTTTGTATATCTATCAGCAGAGTTCGGGAATGTAAAGCCTTCCCCTGCGGAGGGCTTTATTCTTTTTAGCGTTAAGGCGTCAGTAAATCCTCAATCACTATCGGTTCATCCTCTTCATCTTCGGTGTCTTTTTGCTTCAGATATTTATCAACAGGCTCAGGTTCAGGTAAAGGTATATCCAAAGCCTCCATTATTTCCTTTATCTTTCCGACCACTTCACTATAGTAGGCACCGTCTTGGTAAATCGTTTGCTGCACACTGTTAAGTGCGGCAATAAGTTTGGTTTCGCTGTCATAAGGCAGCTCTATGCCTTTTATTTTGGCGCAGTCGGCACGGCGCCGGAACATAAGACCGATAACGCAGGACAGGAAAGTCAGGAAAGCTTTGCCGCGCAGGGTATCATCGGTGGAGACACGGAAGCGGCTGCCGGAGACGGTTTGTTTAAAGCAGTAAAAGCCTTCCTCCACTCTTTGGCGGTCATAATAGGCTTTCCAGGCTTCCAAGGGGTCGGAAACACAATCGGAGATAAGGATGCGGATGCCTTTATTGAGCATTGCTTCCATTTTGGCGGCAGCATTGAGCGAGTAATGACCGTTTCCGTCATTGACGATGAACTTATTGAAGAAGGTCTGTTCACTGTCGGTTAAAGCTTCTTTATTTTCTATCTTTTCCATGATTAAAGCGGTTTTGTCATCGATAGCTTTTTCATAGGCGAAACGAATGTCGCGGTTAAGATAGATATGCACATAAAGTACGGTTTTATCCCGGGCTCTTTTACCGGGAGCAACCGGATAAGACCAGGAGACGGGAGCGGTAACGCAGGAGCAGCCGATTTTTCTTTTAATGGTACATTCATTAAGCAAAGAGGGGAGATTGTCGGCAATCAAGGCTTTGCAGAAAGTTAAAGAAGTTTTGATATTAGTGAGGAAGCTTAAGCCGTTTTGGAGGAAGCGATGGATATTGACTATAGCACCGTAGCCTTTGTCGGTGACCATGACGGCGGTACGCTCCATCCCGGCAAGAGCATAATCTTTAAGCAGGTTGGCTACTGTGGAAACATCGGGAACGGCTCCGGCATAAGCACGATAGAACAAAGGCAGTCCCGTCTCCTGATGAACCAGCATAAGAACGTTGATTTGCTTTAAAGCGTCACCGTCTTTGTTGTGTCCCCATTGGGCAGGAGTAAGCTCGGCGGCATAGGTGGAAACGGAAGTGGAATCCAAAGCATAATAAATCTTGGCTCTGCCGACATTAGCGTCTTCTATCTTTCCCTGCTCCAAGTTTAAAACCTTAAGAAATTTATGGATTTCATCATCGCTGATGCTCTTAAGCAGTTTGCTTATTTGTCCTGATGATAAAGGATGCTGATAGGGTAAACGGGTATGGGCGGCAAAGTCTTCGTAAAGATGCAAAGCGCCGTTGGCGTTTAAATATAAGTAATAAGCTAAAGACAACAGCTTACGGTGACGATTGTAAGAAGAGAAGGCTCGGGTCAAGGCTATGCTTACCGGCGTGGCGGCAATGATATTGTCCAAGACCCAGGTGGCACCGGCATTAAGTTTTTTTAAATTAATTGCTTGGGTCAGGGAAATCATCTCATCTAAAGGCTCGAACTTAAACTCAAAAATCTTTTTTGAGCCTTTCATGCCCTTAAAGACTCTTCTTACGCTTAATTCTCCAAGCAGGGGATATTGATTTAAAAACTCTTCCGACCATTGCACTATTCCTTCTTCTCCGCCGCCAACAATCTTGCCTACGGTCTTAATCGAGCCGGGGAGGCGGTAGGCGCGTTTTTTTTCTTTATCCCAGCAATTTTTATAAGTTTGGATATAAGAGTACTTGCCGTTTTTCTGTACGGAAAGCGGCGGGAGCTTAGGGATAGTTACAACTGCCATGGTTGAGCCTTTATATAGACAAAGATAAATATATATCTATTATAACACATAAAAATAAAAGAGAAACAATAAGTTAAATAAATTTCTCTTTTATTTCTATCTAGAACAGCAGAGTTCGGG
>NZ_GL831048.1 GCF_000188195.1 Succinatimonas hippei YIT 12066 | reverse complement strand
TTGTTGTTTAGCGGTAGGAATCATCGGCCATTAGGCCGGTGAGGATGTCAATCGGCACTGGCTCTGACACGATTCCATGATTTGGTTAGAATTCGTTCAATTCCGTTAGGCGGAATGACTATATGCATTCTTTCAAGCATTTCCTTAGGATAATAAATACCGGGATTATTCGTAATTTCTTTGTCCACGAATTTTGTTGCATCAGCATTGGCATTAGCATAACGAACATAATTTGAAATGTCTGCTATTACCTCAGGGCGCATAATGTAGTTTAAGAACAGATGCGCATTATTTACGTTGCGAGCGTCTTTGGGAATAGCAAACATATCATAACCCATTAACGCACCTTCTTTAGGTATTACGTATTTTATGGCATCAAGTCCGGCTTCTTGTGATCTTTGGTTTGCAAGCTGGATGTCGCCTGACCATCCTACAGATATGCAGACTTCGCCTCCGGCTAAATCATTGGCGTACTGTGATGAGTGCATATAAGTTACGTTTTGTATCATGGTTTTAAGAAGTTTTTCAGCTTCTTTATAGTCATTTTTATCTGTACTTTGCGGATCTTTATTGAGATAAATAAGTGCAGTGCAGATCATGTCAGACGGACTGTCAAGCACTGTAGCTCCGCATTTGTTCAATTTGCTTAAAATTTCAGGTTTAAAAAACACATCCCAAGAATCAACTTTGAAGTCATTTCCCATTACTTCTTTTATTAAGCGTTCGTTATATCCTATGCCTGTAGACAACTCCATATAAGGAATTCCGAAAGTATTGTCTTTGTCCACTTGTGCGATTTTTGCCATTTTATCTTTATCAAGATGTTGTAGATTGGGTAATTTATTTTTATCAAGTTCAAGTAATAATCCGGCATCGCCAAGTCGTTTTAAAACGTGAAGTGAAGGAGTAATTATGTCATAACCGGAATTGCCTGCCATCAGTTTGGCTTCAAGCATTTCATTTGAATCAATCAGGCTGTAGTGAACTTTAATTCCGGTTTCTTTTTCAAAGTTTTCAATTGTGTCAGGTGCAATGTAATCCGACCAATTCATTATGTACAAATCATTGCTGTCGGCAAAAGAGGTAGAGCTTATTCCTAAAGACAAAAAGGTAAGAAGCAGGCACTTTTTAAACATGATATTATCCGTTAATAATATTTAATTTAGAGATCATTTTAATTTTAAACGTATTTTTGGTTTAAAACTTTTAAATGAAAGAAAATGTGCAAGTTGCATACGCAAAAATATGCGGTTTTTCAAAAATATTCGTATAAGCTGTGAGTATATCTGCAGGAAACATTTTGTTATACTAAATCTTGCATTAAAAGTATTTTGTTAGTTCTTTACTAAAAGAAATGTTTTAATCTAAGTATTTAATAAGTTCTTTTAGGTTAAATTTTAAAACGAGTTTTTTATATTGGAGGACCTGATTATTCCTTGCTGTTTCAAGGTATAAAGGTTTTTTGATTGTATGAATTTAAAGCCGCTTAAGTATATATTGCCTGTTGTCATAGGATTGGGAGCCGTTTATTTAATTGCCGAAGGCGTTTGCTCTAATACTACTCGTGAACAATACAAACCTGAACAGCTTGCAGCAGATGCTACTGATGCTCAAAGAGGGCAAGTTATTGCCAATAGTGTGAATTTTGCTTTAGAGCAGGAACTTGATACATTATTCGGCTGGCAATTAAACGATTTATTTTTTGTTCCCAGTATTTTTGACAATAAATCCGCTTATCAGGCCGGTGTGATTTATGCAACCCGTCAGGCTTCCGATGTCTTAGCTAAAACTGCTGCTCGAGCAGGAGAGCGCGATACCATCGATCCGAGACTTACTGCTGCCTCAGGTCGTTATTTTGCTTACGGACAGGATGTCTGGGGCTTCTGGTTTATTTATGATTGCGAAGGTAAATACCGCGAAGGTATTAAAAATTGGAACGATTGGGCCGCGTCAATTAATGACGGAACAAAAAAAGCAGGCGTTTACAACGTCAGATCCGATGATGTTTATGAAATTTTAAAATACGCTTCAACCGTCACCGAGCTGGCACTTAGTTATTTAAATTCAAGCAGTATCGGACATTTTTCTGCCGACGATGCAATTTATTATGCAAAAGGCGTTGTTTCGGTAGCTGGTAATGTCGTAAGAGGACTTGCTGCAGTGGATGAATCGGTAGCGGTTCGCGGCGGGCAGGAGAATCTTGATGAGGCTTTAAAGCGTTTTGATTATATTGCCGAGTTTGACCCTCTGTATGTTTTTGCAGGCGGCAATGCCGTAGGTGATGCGATGATGCCTAATCATGTTGCAGCGTTGGCGCGCCACGTTGATATTGTTAACAATCGTATTAACGATATGTTAGCTTCAATGGAAAAATAATAAGGAAACAATCAGTTGGAAAGGATTTGGCGCTGGTTTGAGAGACTGGTTCCGCCGTTCCCCGCACAAGATCGCGGCGTACCTCCTAAGGGCTTGGTGCGCTTTATTCTTTTTTATACTCAAGGCCTGTGGAAATTTTTAATAATCATTGCATTGCTTACTGCTTTTATGGCAATAGGCGAAGCATTGTTTTTTTCCTGCATGGGTCTTATAGTTGATTGGACAACATCTACACTTCCTTCTTTTTTTATTGAAGATCACGGTAAAAAGCTTGTTTTAATGCTGCTTCTTGCCGGAGTCTTTTTACCGCTTGCTACTGTTATCCATTCCCTTATTCTGCATCAAACGGTATCAGGAAACTATCCGATGCAGATTCGGTGGCAAATTCATCGCTATATGCTGGGACAGTCCCTGTCGTTTTTTACTGATGAGTTTGCAGGACGCGTTGCAAACAAAGTCATGCAGACAGCCATGGCAGTACGTACTTCAGTATTGAAGCTAATTGATGTGCTGGTTCATTTGTGCGTATATTTTGCTACGATGCTGTGGATGCTCGGCGATGCCGATCTGGTTTTGATGCTGCCGCTTATTGTGTGGTTTATTTTATATTCATTAGCTTTGGGTATTTTTATCCCCAATTTAAGAAAACAGGCGCAGGTTCAGGCGGATACCAGATCTGATATGGTAGGCCGAGTGGTCGACAGTTATGTAAATATTGCCACGGTGAAACTTTTTGGCGGTAAGGGGCGTGAGGCAAAGTACGCCAAAGCCGGAATGGAAGGGTTCATTAAAGCTGAATATAAGGCATTACGCATTCTTACCTTGCTTGATGTCAGCGTGCAGTTTCTAAATTATGCGCTTTTAATTTCCATTACCGTTTTGTCATTATGGCTTTGGATTCATTATGCCATTACACCCGGAAGTATTGCCATTGCCGTTGCGGTAGCAATCCGCGTGATTAATATGTCGCGCTGGATGATGTGGGAGGTCGGTGCGATTTTTGAAAATATCGGCATGGTTTATGACGGTATGAATACTATCGCCCGACCTGTAGAAATAAAAGATCCGAAAAATCCTAAGACTCTGGACAAGGTTAAAGGCAAAATAGAATTTTCTCATGTCGCATTCGGTTATACAGGCGGGAAAAAAGTTTTTGAAGATTTAAGTTTTGCGGTAAATCCGGGCGAGAAAGTCGGAATAGTCGGCAGATCTGGGGCCGGCAAATCCACACTTATTAATTTGTTATTACGTTTTTATGAAGTTGATGGCGGCACGATATTTCTAGACGGCACAGATATAAGAGAATTGGCACAAGATGAAATGCGCGATAACTTTGCAATGGTTTCGCAGGATCCTTCTTTAATGCATCGCACTATAGCAGAAAATATTTCATACGGAGTCAATGAATGCGATGCCAATTCAATGGAGAAGGCTGCTGAGCTTACGGATTCTTTGTCTTTTATTAAGAATCTTTCCGATTATAGGGGCGGTCGGGGATTTTCAACAATGGTTGGAGAGCGCGGCGCTAAACTATCAGGCGGTCAACGGCAAAGAATCGCCTTGGCGCGCGTGATTTTGAAAAATGCTCCGATACTGATTTTGGATGAAGCAACCTCAGCTCTTGATTCGGAAAGCGAGGCTATCGTGCAGGAAAATTTGGCTCAAGTAATGCAGGGACGTACTGTTTTAGCTATTGCACACAGACTTTCAACTTTAAATCAAATGGACAAGATCTTGGTATTGGATGAAGGAAAGATAGTAGAAAGCGGAACACATAAGGAACTTATTGAGCTTAACGGTATTTATGCAAGGTTATGGGAAAGACAAGCCGGCGGTTTTATCGGTGAATAATGTAAAAATTTATTTTGTGTAAAATCAATAGGTTA
>NZ_GL831047.1:84443-84829 GCF_000188195.1 Succinatimonas hippei YIT 12066 | reverse complement strand
TTTGACTCGCTTGCCTCCCTTCCTCACGGCCATGGTGGTTGGAGCCAAAATCTTGCATTCGATACCGATGTCCCGCAGTGCAGTGTACAGGCTAAACCCAAGACAGCCGGCCTCGTAACCGATGACAAACTCGCAGTCGTCGCTCTGATTTTTCTTAATGTTCTTTAGGTACTTATCAACGTCACTTGCGCCGGCGCCAAACTTAGTCTCAGCAAAATAGACGATTTTGTTTCCGTGAAGCTCGGCAGCGCATGCGCTGAAGGTTGTGCTATGGACATCAAGGCCTACATAGATTATTCTGTTCATGGTGACTCACTCCTGTGTAATGAGGTAATCCCCTCATTTGAAATTAATGTTTAACCTTTTCAAGTATAGGGTAAATCCAC
>NZ_GL831047.1:39204-84262 GCF_000188195.1 Succinatimonas hippei YIT 12066 | reverse complement strand
ATAAAAATCTACAGATTTTCCACAATCTCTTTAATTACCGCCGGCCCCTCATATACAAAGCCTGAATACAATTGAATTAAAGTTGCTCCTGCCTTAACTTTTTCCCGCGCTGAAATAACATCACTTACACCGCCGCAGCCGATTAAAGGCATCTTACCGTTTGTCAGTTCAGAGACTTTCACAAGAACTTTTGTACTCATTTCTCTTAAAGGCTCACCGGATAAGCCGCCCCACTCTCTTGCATGAGTCATTCCATGAATAACATCACGACTTACCGTCGTATTCGTACAGTTCATGCCGTCAATTTCAAGATCGGTACACACTTTGCATACAGCTGATAAATTATCATCTTTCAGATCGGGAGCTATCTTTACGACAAGCGGTACATAGCGCCCCGTCTTTTTAAACATATCATCCTGCTTGGTTTTAAGATCGGTTAAAAGCAGTTTTAAAGGCTCGGCATCCTGGAGAGCCGTCAGTCCCGGAGTGTTAGGACAAGATATGTTTACTGCAATATAATCACAATAGTTGTAAACCTTATCCATGCACAAAAGATAATCGTCAGATGCTCTTTCCAACGGAGTAGTCTCATTCTTTCCTATACTTACGCCAACTACTCCCTTATAGGTACGCTTTATAAGATTTGCAACCAAATAATCCACGCCTTTATTATTAAAACCCATACGGTTAATGATGCCCTTGGCCTCAAGAACTCTGAACATACGTGGTTTTTCATTTCCGGGCTGCGGGCGCGGAGTAACGGTACCGAGCTCTAAATGGCCAAACCCCAATGAGCCTAAATAATCAATCGCATCCCCGTTCTTATCCATACCGGCTGCAAGACCTAACGGATTTTTAAACTCAAGGCCCATAAATTCAACCGGTCTATCTTCAACTTTTTGCGAAAACAAAGCTTTTAACGGTTCATTGGACAAAAACTTACCTGCTTTTATCGTAAGGGAATGAGCAGTTTCCGCATCAAGGCAAAAAATTAAAGGACGAATTAAACTAGGATACAAAGAGTATAAAGACATTCGGTTTATACCTCAAAAACAAAATGACATGAATAAATTTTCATCATTAACATACATTATACACACTAAAAATTATCCCCGCCTTAGCGGGGATATTGAAGAAATGTTAACTGTTAAGAGCCGCTTCAATCTTTTCAAACACACCGTTTGACAAATCTTTTTCGCTCTTAATCCGCAAAAGCTCGTTACGCGCAAGCTCGGCTCTTGCCTCATCAAAACGCTTAAAGCTAAGCAGCGGCGTCAAAATACGTGCCGCTACCTGAGGATTTACCTTATCTAAATCACGAACCACCTCGGATAGAAGTGCATATCCGCTGCCGTCTTTAGCATTTAAAGCAACAGGATTTGATAAAGCCATTGCCCCTACCAATGCACGTACACGATTTGGATTAGTCTTATCAAAACAAGGATGTTTCATGAGTTTGCGAACTATTTTAACCGTATCTTCTGACGGAGCAGTTGCCTGAACTCTAAAGAAATTATCAAAGACCAAAGGATCTCCAGACCATTTGTCTTCAAATTCTTTTAAAAGCTCCTCTTTACACAAAAGATCATAATGTACCGCTAAGGTTAAAGCACATAACTTCGCTGTCATATTATCTGACTTCTTGTAATGATCTCTTACAAGATCGGCTGCTTTATCTTCGTCTTTATCATCCTTAAGCTTAACAATCATCATCTTAAGCGCTAAATGATTAAGTGATCTCTTTGACATCTCTTTGATGTTATACACATAACTGCCGGTTGCTTTAGTCTTTGCATATAAATTGGAAAAATCAGCAAATAAAGCTTTTGCAATCTCTTTTTCAATAAAGCTTCTTATAGTATGCAGCGCATCAAAATCAATCTTATGGCACAGCTCGGTTAAGACACTTAGCGGAGGAATATTTAAAACCTGACAAGTCAAAAGCGGATCACCGTTTTTATCAGATAAGACATGACTGAAAGCTTCAATAATCGATGCCGGAACCGGAAGATTATCCGCTGACTCCAAATGATCCTTAACGTAATTATTGATTAAAAACTCTGAGCTGTTTTTACGAATGAACGGATCCTCGCAATATTCCAGCATCAACTTATAATCATCATCACTGTAATGCGCATCAAGCTTTACCGGAGCAGAAAAATCCTTAAAAAGAACAGGAAGAACTTCTTCATCACAAGTAAAAGTAAAACTTTCCTTATCCTTCGTAAACATTATGATGCCGTTTGCCGAAAGTTCAGGAGGAGTTACCTCTTTACCGTCTCCAGTTAAGAACGAAGTTCTAATCGGAATTACTACCGGATCTTTTTCTTTTTGACTTAATGTAGGAGGGGTTTTTTGCTCTAAATCTAAAGTAAGCTTCTTTTCATTGGCGTCATACGCCCATTTAGCAGTGACAACAGGGGTTCCTGCTTGGCTGTACCAGCGGGTAAACTGCGTTAAATCTACAGCAGAAGCCTCGGACATAGCACTTAGAAAATCATCAACAGTAACAGCCTTGCCGTCATAACGATCCAAATACAGAGCCAAACCTTTTTTAAAGTTATCCTCACCGATTATGGTGTGAAGCATACGGATAACCTCAGCGCCCTTATCATAAATAGTTACAGTATAAAAATTGTTCATCTCCATAACTTCTTCAGGGCGTACCGGATGGGCCATTGGACTTGCATCTTCAGCAAATTGAGCACTGCGGATCACATCCACGGCATGCAAACGAGTCAATGCACGGGAGGCGACATCGGACGAAAATTCCTGATCACGAAATACGGTCAAACTTTCTTTTAGCGACAACTGGAACCAATCGCGCAAAGTTACTCTATCTCCGGTGTAGTTATGAAAATATTCGTGTCCGATAACACTTTGTACATTAAAGAAATTTGTATCTGTAGCACTCTTAGGATCCACTAGCACATAAATGGAATTAAAAATATTAAGGGATTTGTTTTCCATCGCACCCTGATTGAAGAAATCAACGGCTACGACCTTAAAGTTATCCAGATCATATTCAAGATTAAATCTGTCTTCATCCCACTTCATGGACTGCTTTATGCATTCCATCGCCCACAGACCGCGCTCATAAGCGCCTCTATCAACATAAAGCTGTAATGAAACCTCTCTACCGCTTTTAGTTTTAAAAGTATCAGATACCAAATCAAAACTACCGGCGACCAAAGCAAACAGATATGAAGGTTTAGGAAAAGGATCCACCCAAGTACAATAACGGCGTCCCTGTTTTTCCCCGCTTTCCACCAAATTACCGTTTGACAACAATACGCCGCATCCCGATTCAGGACCGATGATTGTAACCTTATATTTAGCAAGCACATCGGGTCTGTCCAAAAAATAAGTGATACGACGAAATCCCTGAGGCTCGCATTGCGTACAAAAACATCCGCATGACTTATAAAGTCCCATCAAGGTAGTATTAAGCGCCGGAGCAATAACATTTTCAATTGAGACATCAAACTCATCAGGAACATCTTCAATAATAAGTTGTCCTTTTTCTTCGGTATATTTACAGACAAGACCGTCAACGAATACTGAGTGCAGCTCTAAATCCTCGCCGTCAAGACACAAAGGGGCTTTTTTATCTTCAGTTAATCTTATGTAATGAGCCGTGGATTTAACTATGGTGTAATCATCAGAAAGATTAAATTCAAGTTCAATATCGGTAGCGGTAAAATCAGGAGCACGGTAATCAAGACGCTTTACCGCTTTATAGTTATTGTTTTTCATAGATTTTCCTTTATAGAAACAATTGGCAGAATAATCTCTGCCAATTTTTAACGTATTACTGTCTGTCAATACCTGAAGAAGCTTTATGATCTTCAGCAACGGATGAGACTGAGAAACGGGTAAATATCGGAGTGGTTCGGGCAAGATAACGCTTTTGCTCAATTAAAGATGCAAAATCGTTAGCAATTGCAGCCGCCTCATCTAAAAGTGCATCGGGAAATTCAAAATCTTCAGGTAAATCCTTAATATCTTTGATAGGCTTTTTGCCTATACTTTTAAGTCTGGCGTTAACTGCGTTAAGACGATAAGCTTCATCTTCCTGCTGCAATTTTTTACGATCTTCCAAATTTACGGACAAAGATTTTTCGGCCTTAAGCTTAAGATAACGAGCCATATCCTCTTTCATAATCTTAAAAGCAACGTCATCCTTAATGCGCTCTTCATGCATACGCGTTAAATCGTTTACATAAGCATCAACATTCAAAAAGCCTTTATAGTCAGACGGAGCTATTTTATCCCATGCCAAAGCATTAGGCTCCGAGCGCTCGCCGAATTCGCTGTCATCGACTAAAGGAGGAAAAGCGATGTCAGGACTTACTCCCTTTAACTGAGTAGAAAGACCTGATACACGATAAAACTTGGCAATCGTGTAATGAATCGATCCTAAATCCGCGTTGGAAAAATCATAAACTCTGGTAAGAGGTCGATTTTGCTGAACGGTTCCCTTACCGAATGAGGTATCACCGACGATGATTGCCCTACCGTAATCACGCAGCGCCGCTGCCATGATTTCAGAGCTTGATGCGGAAAGTCGGTTTATCAAAACCACCAAAGGTCCGTCAAAATCGATGCCGGCATCTTCATCATACTGCGGCAAAACATTACCAACAGCATCTCGAATCTGCACGACAGGTCCGTCCTTTATAAAAAGACCTGTCGATAAAGTAGCTTCGGGTAAAAGACCGCCGCCGTTTGAGCGCAGATCAATTACCATGGCTCTTACTTTAGCACGTTTTAATTTAGCTATTTCTTTTTTAAGATCTTTATTTAAATCGGTATAAAAACTCTTGATAGAAATAACACCTACTTTATTACCGTCAACAGTCTTAACCTCACCTTTTGCTGCGCGCTCTTGAAGCTTGATTTTATCGCGAACAAGCTCAACAGAAAAAGTCTTGGCTCCTGCACCTTCACCGCGTTCAATTTCCAAAGTAACTTTAGTGCCTTTCTTGCCTTTAACTTTCTTTACGACATCTGTAAGCCGCCATCCGATAATATCTTCATAGCTGCCGTCTTCTTGTCTTACCCCCACAATTTTATCTTTAGGCTTTAATTTTTTGGACAGCTCGGCAGGAGAGCCCGGAATTAAAGAATTAATAACGGTAAATTCATCTTCTGATGACAAAACAGCACCTATTCCCTCTAAAGAAAGATTTATGTCATCATTAAAGCTTTCACTGTCTTCGGGGCTTAAATAACTGGTATGCGGATCAATTGCCGTGGCAAAAGCATTTTCAAAAGTCGAAAAAGCATCTTCTGACGTAGTTTGAGCTAAACGGCCCAGAGCCGCCTCATAACGGCGTTTTATCCTCTCCCGTGCTTTTTCATCGGTTTTATCATTTAAAACCTGATTGATGTATTCGTTTTTAACCTCAGCCACCCACTGCTTACGAATTTCATCTTGAGAAGAAAAATAAGGACTCTTGCGGCGATCAATCTCTACTTGTCCTTTTTCTGATACATCTACGGGATTTTTAACGTAATCAACAAAAAAAGAATACTTTAAAAAACGGCGTTTGAGATTATCGTTATATAAAGATAAAGGATAAGAGAGATCACACTTGCTTACGGCATCAAGGATCTTATCGCTGTTCTGATAAATTTTGCTGATTTCATCTTTCGTGTACAGGCTTTTGTTGTAATCAAGAAAAGAAAGATATTGATCAATAATGTCATCAGCAAAATCTTTATTTAGCTCAACAGGCTTATAGTGCGCACGCAAAAAATAATTGGCCGTACGTGAACAAGCCGTTTTTTGAGCGTTCTGCAATGAAAGTACTGGCAAATCATCTATTGTCGGGACGTTAAGCTTTGCTTCACAGACAAATATCTGTGACGATAAAACCGCGGCAACCGCGACACAAATTAATTTCCGCACTTTCGCAAATCCTTTTATTCCTTTCTAAGCATCACACGTGCTACCGGGACGCAAACCGTTAAACCGGTATCAAGAGTAATAGTAACTGTATTCAGCTTCGGCTCTTCGCTTACCGATCCTTTTACGAAACGATTATTGCTTGAAACGAGAACGGAAGTACCTTTTACCAAATCTTCAACTTTAGCCTGAACCGGTGCATTAACCGGTTTTACGTTAGAAGCCGGTTTTGTAAAAGTAAAGCGACGTTTAACTCTTACTTCGCTTACCACTTTCTTGTTCTTGGGCTTAAATCCGCCTTTAAATCCGGGTTTCTTGTCATTTTTGGCAAATTTAGGCTTATTTATCTTTAATTTAAGCTTGCTTTGCTCTTTTAGCTTTTCTAAAACGAGTTTCTTTTGCTCCTGAGAATAATCTTCGTGTTCTTTGGTAACTTCAGAAACTTCATTGCCGTCAAGATCAACGCGTTTAGCTCCTTCCTTCACCACATCAAGATACTGTATCGAATATGTATACTTGCGTACGGCAGCTCGGATCTTAGATAAAGAAATCCCGTCAAGTTCACTAATTTTTTCCTTTAAATCATTAATGATACCGATTTTAAGAGGCTTAATTTCTTCTTGTTTTAAAGAAAAAGCCTTAGGGAACTTCTCGCATAGAACAGTTATTGCTTTTTGAATGCTTTCGCGGCGCATAGCCTGCGGATCTTTATCCGTCTCCGGCAAAGCAGAATCTGCTTTTGCTGTCTGTGCTTCAGCTACAACTTCAGTTTCAATTCTCTTTTCCTGATTTTCCACTTAATAAACCTCAAAATAAAATCTGTATACTAAAATAAAAACCTGTAGCCTGCTATTTTACCCAAAAACATGGAAATAGCGCTATCATTCAAGCATAAAGCACAAAAAAACCTCAATTAAGCTCTATATCAGCAGATTTATTTCAGTAAGAGACAAAAAAATTACGTACACAGTCAAAATTTCTTTCCAATATGAACATATAGTTTTTTAAACAAAAACCTATCCATAATCCTATTTTTAAGATCAATCTAAATTAACGATAATATAGTGAAAAAGTCATTTGGAAAGCTGCATCTTATCTTTTGTCGGCTTTGATGCTTTTGAAATGACCAAAAAATCAGCTTTCCAAATAATTTAACCTTACCTCTTCCACTTAAAAGCTCTTTTTCTTAATTTCTCATCAAATAAAAGACTTACGCAAACAAAGAAAACCGGCACCATCAAAACACCTAAAACGGTAGCAGACAAAGTTCCGCCTATTACTCCGGTTCCGATTGACTGCTGACTTGATGCACCGGCTCCATCTGCCGCCAAAAGTGGCATCACACCTAATAAGAAAGCTGCAGAAGTCATAATAATCGGACGGAAGCGCAGTGCCGCAGCTTGTTTTGCAGACTTTAACAAAGTTTGTCCGCGCATACGGAATTGATGTGCGTATTCCACAATCAAAATTGCATTTTTTGCTGCAAGTCCGCCTGTAGTTAATAATCCGACCTGAAGATAAATATCATTCTCAATGCCGCGCAACCATACAAGACCCAAAGCACCAAACGCACCTACCGGAATTATCATAATCACCGCAAAAGGAATCGACCAGCTTTCATAAAGCGCAGCAAGACAAAGAAAGACGATAAGAGCAGAAATGGCAAACAAGAATTGTGTATGAGAACCGGTAAGCTGCTCCTGATATGAGGCTCCGCTCCAGGCGTAGCTATACTGTCCGGGATGAGAGCTTATAACCTTGGCAATTGCATCCATCGCCTGTCCCGAGCTCACGCCTGATGCTGAATCTCCTTCGATAAAAATTGAAGACGTTCCGTTAAATCGATTTAACTGCTGCGGACCGAAAGTCCATTTATAAGATCCGATGGAATCAAATCCCACCATCTTGCCTTCATCGTTTTTAAAATAAAGACGCGACAAATCTTCAGGCATTGATCGAAATTGCGGCATTGACTGCACATAAACTTTTTTGATGCGTCCTCTGTCAATAAAATCATTGACGTATTTGCCACCCCAGGCAATGGATAGATTCGAATTAACATTATCAGAATCAAGATGATAAAGCTTAATCAGCCTGTCGTCTAATACGACCTCAAGCTGTTTTGAATCATCAAGAACGTTGGTTCTGACGTTATAGAGCATCGGATCGGCATTGGCAATATCGATTATGTCATCAATATCCTGCATAAACTGCTCATGGGAATTACCCATTAAATTCTGCACATTGACCTGAAAACCAGATGATCCGCCCATACCGCGAATCGAACTTGGCAAAGATACCGTAATTTTAGCGTCCGGAATAGTATCAAAATAAGCTTTAGCTCTTGCCAAAATGGCCTGAGCACTGCCTTCATCTTCCTCACGCTGTTCCCATGGCACCAATTTTACGTTGGCCGTTGCCGTCGACTGTCCGAAAGCTCCTCCGCTGCCGTGACCTAGGGTCAACATAATACCTTCTACATATTTACTCTCTTTGGTTAAAAAATAATCCTCTACCATATAACCTACTTTTTCGGTCATTTCATTAGTAGATCCGGTAGGCAAAGTAATTTTGACCGACATAATGCCTTGATCGTCTATCGGTAAAAACGAAGACGGAATAATACTAAACAAACCGACGCAGGCAACAGATAAAAAGGCAAGCAGCAGCATTACGGTCTTTTTATAGTGAAGAACTAAGTTAACGCTTTTTGTGTAAGCTGAAGTAAGGCGTGAAAAAGCCGTATCAAATAAAGATAAAACGCCTTTTTTTGCTCGTTTATGCGGATTACGATGCCTTACTTTTAAAATTGAAGCGCAAAGTGACGGAGTAACTACCAAAGCAGTAACAATCGACATTAACATCGCGCTTACGATAGTAACCGAGAATTGACGATAAATATTGCCGGCAGCTCCGCCGAAAAAGCTCATAGGTACAAAAACCGCCGCTATCACCAAACCGACCCCGAAAAGAGCCGATGAAATTTCCTGCATCGAGCGAACGGCTGCCTCATACGGAGTAAGCGCAAACTTATAAATAAGCCGGTTGACGTTTTCCACCACCACGATTGCATCATCCACCAAAAGACCTATAGCAAGAACCATCGCAAACATGGTAAGAGTGTTTATCGAATAACCGAAAAAATATAAAACTACAACAGTTGCACACAACACAATCGGAATGGTAATAGTTACCACCAGCGTTGAGCGGATGTCACGTAAAAAAAGCAGAATAACCAGCGACACCAAAATAAGAGCTTCAACTAAAGTTTTTCCTACTTCATACAAAGAAGCTTTAACAAAGGGCACGGTATCATAAGGAATTACGTACTCAAGCGATTCAGGAAAAAGCGGACGCAATCTTTCAAGCTCTGCCGCTATACGATTAGCGGTCTCAACTGCATTGGAGCCCTCGGTAAGATTAATCTCCAAAGAAGCCATAGGCAAATGATTGTAGTTGGCAAAAACGGTATAACTTGCCCGCCCCTTCTCGACTTTTGCGACATCTTTTATATAAACGGTACCGCCGATTTCATCACTTTTTAGCAAGATGTTCTCAAATTCTTCTGGAGTCTCAAGCATATGGCGAGATTTTACAACTACGTTCAGCTGCTGCCCGGGAACTGCCGGCATTGCTCCCACCTGACCTACTGAAATCTGCTTGTTTTGCGCTTCAATCGCATTGACCACATCCTGCGGCGTTAATGAATAAAAATGCAATTTATCCTGATCAAGCCAAATACGCATTGCGTACTGCGATCCGCGAACATTAACATCGCCCACACCGTTTAAACGAGAAATCGGATCCTGCAAAACCGAAACGATAAAATCACCGATATCCTCCTGAGTTAAAGATCCGTCCTTAGTGTAAAAGGCAATATTCTGCAATACGTCTTCTGACACCTTGCGAATGCGTACGCCGTTTTGCTGAACTTCATCAGGAAGCTTGGACATCGCCATATCAAAGCGATTTTGAACCTGCATCTGCGCCACATCCGGATTTACCGACTGATCAAAAGAAAAGCGTACATTAACATTACCTTCAGAATTTACCGTCGTATTAAAATAAAGCAAATTATCAAGGCCTGTCATCTGCTGCTCTACTACCTGCGCCACCGAATTTTCCAATGTTTCGGCAGAGGCTCCCGGATATGACAAAGAAATACTGATGGTAGGCGGGGCAATGTCAGGAAAACGCGACAGCTTTAAAGAAGGCAGAACTATTAAACCTAAAATTACGGTTAAAAGCGCTATAACCCAAGATAAAACCGGACGATCGATAAAAAACTTACTTAACATCTTATGCGTCCCCTTCAATTGAGACGATCATGCCCGTTTTCAATTTTTGCGTGCCGTTAACGGCGATTTTATCTCCTGGCTTAACTCCGCTTAAAATAATCCACCCGAAATCACACAAACCTTGAGTGAATATTTCCTGACGCTTTACTTTATTTTCCTCATCAATAACAAAAACGTAAGAACGCCCGGCTGAATCCTGCGTTACTGAAGCTGCAGGCACTACCACCGCATCTTTTTTTATAGGCCCGGCAAAATGTGCTCTAACCGCCATTCCCGGCAATAATATTTGCTCGGGATTATCAAAAACCGCTCTTAAAGTAACGTTACCAGATGCTTCATCAACCTGCACTTCAGTTAAAGATAATTTACCTTTAATAGGGTATTGACTGCCGTCATCAAAAAATAAAATAACTTCCTCATTTTGCTTGTGATTACTGACTAAATCTCCGTTTAGAATTTGCTGTCTAAAAGTTCTCCACTGTGACGCTGACTGCTGCACATCCACATAAACTTTAGATAAATCAATAATTGATGCTAAAACCTCACTTTGATTTTCAGTAACTAAAGCTCCGGCCGTAATATTGCTTTTTCCAATCCTTCCTGATATCGGAGCTCTGACTTTAGTATATTCAAGAGTAACAGCAGTCTCATCAAGCTCAGCCTGCGCCAATTTTTCATCATCAACTGACAAAGCGTAGTCTAACAACCTGTCTTCATAATCCTGACGACTTACCGCATGCTGTGCTACAAGTTTTTCATAGCGCCGTAAATTTCTGTAGGCTTGTTTTCTTTGATCGGAGGCCTTGTTTAAAGCTGCTTTAGCATAGTCATATTCCGCTTTATATAAAGCATCATCAATTTGATAAAGCGGCTCTCCTTTTTTAACCAAAGAACCTTCGACAAATAAACGTTCTTTAACAACTCCGCTTACCTGAGGTCTGACATCTGCTCTGGCGTAGGCATAAACACGCCCGTTTAAACTAAAAGACTGAATAACATCCCGTATTTGTACGGTTTGAGCTTTAACACTATAAACAGCAGTATTCTGAATTGCTGTTGCCGCTCTATCTGTGTCACATGCATTAACAAACAGACAACAAAACCCCGTTAAAAAGATATAGATCAGTTTTTGTACATTCTTCGGCATACAATTGTCTCTTAACATCTTTTGCAGCAAAAATTCTGAATTTAAGCATTTAGCAAAAATCATCAAAAACTTATTTGATTTAAGTAAAGAATGTATTTCTAATCAATAATAGTTTCTTAGACAAAGAAAACACCGTAAAAACAAATACCGCAGAAAATAAAAAAATGTATCTATGCCAAAAGATAGCGCCAGCGAATAATTACAAATATCAAGTTCTAAACTAAAATCAGTCTAAGTTTTCAAAGAACATAATTTTTGTCAAAAGACTTAAATTTAATATATATTTCTATGGTTTAAATTTAATAAATTAGCAAAGACTTAGCAACATTTAAAAAATGCAGATTAGTACGTAAAAGTGCGAAACAACTCTCGTTTTAAATACGGCATCCACAAGCAAACATACCACGCCCGAATAAACATATAAAAACTCTACCTTTTCTCTTATCTGCATCAAGTACAAACTTTTGCTACAATACGGCTTAACCAAAAGGAGTTGAACATGTCCCAGATTGAAAGAATGCATCCTGATTGCCCGCCGGATGCTCATAAAATAATGCGTCCGCCTGAAAATCCGCTCAATGCCCAATTATGTGTTTTCGTTACTAAAGAAGAAGTTGAGACTTGCGGCATTGATGACGTGCTTGAAGTTTTAGCACTCATGAACCAAAAGCCCTTGCTTTTATGCGAGGATGACAGCGTCAGGCAGCAAATTAAAGATCACTGTGCCAAAGCCGAATTGACCCCGGCATTTATCCGCGTCAACGGTGATGGCACCTGTACCATTGAATATTTAGACGGTGCAGTAAGTTCTTCACTACCGTTTTACGCTTATGCTGACGATTATCATAACTTTGAGCATTTCCTTGATAAATTATCTGAAAAATGCGTTATCAGCGTCGACACGCTTTCCATGCTGATTCTTCGCTCCATTTCCACCGTTTACCCGTGGGATAAGCTCTTAGCCGGTGACTTTATCCGCCAATACATTAAAGCAAGCGACGCCATCTCTGATGAAGATCGTGATCTGCTGCGCCAAATCCGTTACGGCAAATACGATCCGATGAATGCAAAAGACACAAAGGCCTATCAGTTCCTGCGTCTTGAGCGCAAACTCTTCTTACAATATCCGTCAGAAGATGATTAACCCTAAGACGCAAGGTTATTCCTTGCGTCTAACCTTATTAATTATCGCAAAGCTTTATTCATGTCACATTCAAGTCCCGTTATTTCACTTGCTGAAAAATTAATTGCCTGCAAATCCGTTACCCCTGACGATGCCGACTGCCAGAAAATTCTTGTAAAACGCTTTTTATCGGCAGGATTTACTGTTAAATCATATAAAGAAGATAACAGTCAAACCGTAAATCTTTTAGCAACTCACGGACAGGGAAAACCTTTTGTTCTGTTTCTCGGACACACCGATGTAGTACCGCCCGGCGATTTATCTTTATGGACAAGCGATCCTTTTTCTCCTACTTTCATTGACGATGAAAAAGAAGGACTTATGCTGCAAGGCCGCGGCAGCGCCGATATGAAAGGCTCCGATGCGGCAATGACGGAAGCACTTTGTGAATACGTGCAAAAGTACCCCAATCACCAAGGTACGATTGGTCTGCTTGTAACCTCAAACGAGGAAGGAGATGCTTCAGGCGGAGTTCCTTTCGTAGCAAATGAACTAAAAAAAGAAAATCTCATTCCCGATTTTTGCATCGTTGGTGAACCTTCTTCTGAAAAGATTTTCGGAGACACAATTAAAGTCGGACGCCGCGGCTCACTTACCGCGCATATCACCGTCATAGGCAAACAAGGACATGTCGCCTACCCTGAACGCGTTCACAATCCGATTCATGACGCTGCCAAGCTTATTAATGCACTAAACACCTCGCTTGATTCCGGCAATGAATTTTTTCCGGCAACCTCTTTTGAGCTGACTAATATTAAAAGCGGAACCGGTGCAGAAAACGTAGTTCCCGAATCCTGCTACTTTATGTGCAACTGGCGTTTTAACAATGAAGAAAGCTTTGATTCAATAAAAGAATTTGTTGAAAAGCAAATAGAGAAGCTCAAACTTAACTGCCAAGTACGTTTTAAGCTCAACGGCTTACCTTTTATTTCCGGAAACTCACAATTGTCTAAAGCGCTGGCTGATTCTATTTTAGAAGTAACCGGTGTTAAGCCTAATCTATCAACATCAGGAGGAACATCGGACGGCAGGTTTATTGCACCTCTTGGCGCCAAGGTAGTAGAGTTCGGACCTAAAAGCGCTACCATTCACCAGATTAATGAAAGAGTAGCGGTTTCATCACTTGACGCCCTAAGCCTTATTTTTATCAAAACCTTAGAGCGCCTTTTAAACTAATCAGGCATCTAATAAATATTTTTCGGCATCAAGAGCTGCCTGACAGCCGCTTCCTGCCGAAGTTATTGCCTGTCGGTACACCTTGTCTGCACAATCTCCTGCGGCAAAGACACCGGGACACGAAGTTGCAGCAGCTCCGTTTTCCTTATGTAAAACGATATAACCGTCTTTATCAAGCTCCAACTCATCTTTGAAAATTTCAGTCGCAGGCGCATGACCTATAGCAACGAAGACTCCCTGTACCGGCAAATCACGTTTGCTTCCGTCTTTAAATTTAACGGCCAACGCATTAACGGCATTCCCGTCGCCTTTAATTTCATCGACCACGGCATCAAGTACAAACTCTGCCTTTCCTGCCTCTACCAAAGCTTTAAATTTATCTATAAGCACATTTTCAGATCTAAAGCCCCGGCGGCGATGCACTAAATAAACTTTATTGCACAAAGAAGCCAAAAAGATAGCTTCTACAAAAGCGGCAGATCCTCCGCCGATTACCGCAACATCTTTTTTCCTAAAGAAAAAACCGTCGCAGGTAGCACAGGCTGAAACGCCGTGTCCTTTATATTTTTGCTCAGATTCGATATCTAAAAAACGTGCTTTGGCTCCGGTTGCAACAATTACCGTAAGTGCCTTTAGTTCTTTACCCGAGCTTAAAGTTAAAGTCTTAACCTTATCTTTTAAAGCTGCTTTAATAACCGTATCGAAAATAATTTCAGTACCGAGAGATTTGGCATGATCCTGAAGCTTTTGCATCAGATCAAAACCTGAAGGATTATCCTTTTCTCCGGGCCAATTTCCGATCTCCGGTGTTGATATAAGTTGACCCCCGACTTCAGAGCCGGCTATAAGCACCGGCTTAAGGCCGGCACGTGCTGCATAAATTCCTGCCGTATATCCGGCAGGGCCTGATCCGATAATTACAACGTTTAAAATTTCACTTTGTTCCATATGCCACTCTACCAATGTCTGAAGCGATGATGACGCGGACCATATCCGCGATGATATTCACCATCATAATAAGGGCAAGTATCGTAACCGCCGTCCTTAACAAATTGTTGCATAAGTAAGCGTTCTTTTTCATGTTTTTGAGATTCTAAATCAGCTACGGTCTGTGCCTGTTTACGAATTTCCTGAACATTGGCATTATCCGCGCGTTCTAAAGCTCTTAATACCTTTCTTTCAACAAAAAGCTGCGACTCAATATTGTCAATCTCATCAACCTGCTGACCGTAACGCTCTGCCATGATAGGAGATCTTAACATACGGTGGTGACGCGGGCCGAAATCATCATAATAAGGGCAAGGAGGAATATCTGCTGCAGGACGTGAAGCTACGGTATCAAAACCGCGTACGGCTGCCGTATCAACATTATCAGTAGCAGCTATTGCAAAAGAAGATAAAGAAACAGCGCCTAACAAAGCAGCAGCAACGGGAATTGTCTTAAAGTTCATATTAAACTCCTTTTATTAAAGTTTATCTTTGATTATTACTTTAAGAGCTTTATCTTAGTTTACCCTTAGCTGTAAAAATTACTTTTGTCTTACTTCCCAATATTAGTTTTAAACGGTAAAAATATATCCGGTTAAAGCCGATTTAATCTGTTGATTGTTCAATCAACATATAATCCCAAGCATTTTCTTATAATTATTTTTTGCAAAATCAACACAAGGTTTAGCCCAAGGATACGAAGTCTTCAGCAGAACAGCCACTGCCGCATCAAAAGAAAAAGCATTCAAATATTTTTGAGCCTTTTCTTCGTATGAAATATGCCACGGCTCATACCCCATGTTTTTACCTGAATACGGTCTTATAAAGCCAAAAGAATTTAAATTTTCAGTAAGCCATAATCCTAAAGGATAAAAATAAGAATCTTTCTCGTATTCATAAGCCGTAAGCTTTAATTTCTCACCTACAGGCAGCAGAGATTTTGAATAAATATCAAAATCAGTACCGAAATGATGGCGCGAAAAACACGGAATTGCTGAAAAGCGGCAAATTACCGCGACTTTTTCCGCCGCACTTAAATTGCTGATATCAATAGGCTGTTCTCTTTCGTCAAGCACCGGTCTTAAACCGTTCCACTTGGCATCAAAAATTGCGCACTGCCGCGAAAAAGAACGATAAGCAGAAGCAATATCAAACGAAAAACCGTCATTTAAAGCTTTATTCACAAGTAAGTTTAAAGCCGCAGCAGCATCGCTGTCGGCTAAAAAATCCGTAGCAAAAAGCTTCACCAGACGAGATTCGTCAAGCCCGATGCATTCCAAAGAACTAATCATTTCCAATAAGATTGAGCTCTTTACCTAAAAGATTGGCTATCTGCACACAGGAATAAGCTTCACCGCGGCGGGCATTATCCATGAGTACGATAAAATCAAAAGCACGGCGGGAAGAAGGATCGGCATGCAATCTTGTAATTAACAGCTTAGTCTCATTAATGCCATGGGTTACCGGAGTTAAAAGCTCATCCTTGTCAGCAACTTTAATCCACTTGCAAGCATTAAAAGCATCTTCAACTGCGCCTACCGGAACATCTTCTTCAAGCTCAACATGTATTACGGCAGTATGTCCGTAAAAAACCGGAACTTGAATTGAAGTAAAATCAAAACCGCGTTCAAAATCGCCTAAAAGTCTTTTTACTTCATGAAGGACTACCTCCTCATGAGTTGAATAACCGCTTTCGCTTAAATCGCCGATTCTGGTATGTATATTAAACGCAAGCTGTGCCGGGAAATCATTATCCTCAAGTGCCATGCCGTTTAACAGTAAAGTAGTTTCGCGTGCGAGGGTTTCAGTGCCCGCACGTCCGTGTTCCGACACGGATTCCAGCGCTGTTACCTGAGCTCTTGCCACTCCGAACTCATCGTGCAGAACCGACAAGCTTAAAGCAAGCTCAGCGCTGACAGATGCCGGAGGAATAACGACTTTACGTTCAAGAGCATCTTTTACCGCATAAGGATTAAGTTCCGGCAGAACCAAAGGAACCTTTTCATCACCTGAAAAACGCCTGCTGTTATCGATAACGATGCATCCTGCCTCAGTTGCTATACCGCAAAGTCTTTTACTCTCATCAGGCGGGCATAAGAACATAGCAACTTGTGCTTTAGAAAAATCAAAAGATGAAACCGGCTCAATCATATAATTGCGTCCGTTTAAAGCAACGGCATCAAATTCACCTTCAAGCGGAGACAGAGGATAAAGCTTGCCGATATCTATCTTCAACTCTTCTAAAGTTTCAATCACTAATTTACCGATATCAGTGTCATAACCGTAAATAGCTAAATCAAGTGCCATAAATATTCCCTAAAGCCAAACCAACGCAAATTAAAATCAGCAGATTCAATCACTTTCATATTAAAGAATCATACTTAATTCATTTTCATGCGCATTATACATTGCCTGCAAAGCGAATTTGCCAAGATGAAAACAAAACACGGGCGTTTTGATTAAATCAGTAAATTTTATCAAAAAAAGATCAGCGGCTAAAACCCATCCTTCAGGGCGGAGAGCATCGCTGGGAGAATCTCAGTTTTTAATCCGGCGTTTTCTGCTGCTCAATATATTGCCGGATAATAGATATCGGAGCACCTCCGCAAGATGAAGCAAAATAAGATGAAGACCATAACGCCTCGCCCCGCAGCTTTGCTCTAACGGTAGGATACTTACGCTTACGGATGAGCATGGTCATCTTCACCGTCAAAGACAATAAGCTTTCAGTACATACAATCAGCTATTATTGAATCAACCATCAACAAAGATACTTTGATGGATACTCCCATAGGCAAACCTGCTTTGCTTCGTCAAACTTTTGAACTCGGATCTGCATATTCAGGAGAATTGCTTTCTTTAAATAAAATGCTTGGTTCTCTTCAGAATGCCGGTAATAGTGTAACTTTAGCAGGCTATATAAACCTTTTAAATGAGTGCGGACTTTTATGCGCGATTCAAAAATTCAGCATAGATAGAGCAAGACGACGTGCCTGCATCCCCAAACTGCAGGTATACAATAACGCGCTTAAAATGGTATACAACCAGCTTGACTTTGAAAACTCATTATTAAATAGAGCTATATGGGGACGCATCTTTGAGTCAGGCATCGGAGCTTATTTAGTAAGTCAAGCTTTTGTAAACCGTTTTGAAGTTTTCTACTGGCGTGAACGTGATAACGAAGTTGATTTTATTTTAAGAAAAAACGGTTCTGTCATTGCTATCGAAGTAAAAAGTAACGCACAGAAGAAAACAGCAGGACTTGAAAAATTTAAAGAAATGTTCAAACCTAAAGCAGCTTTCATTGTGGGAGATGGAGGAATCAGCGCTGAAGACTTTTTAACAATGGATTTTAAAAAGCTTTTTTAAACTATAACGGGAGTTAATGAACTTCCAGCCGTATTCGACGGAGATGAAAGCAATCCCGTTGGTGGAATCTCTTGCTGCATGCGTCCCTTGGTATTAGTGTTAAAGCCGAAGTCATTTTTAAAATGTCTTCAAGAGTAATCAATCACTTCTGCGATGAACTCTCTCTTCTTTTCTTTATTTTTTCCTGCAATTTCGTAATTGAGCGGAACATTGAGCAGACAACGCCTACAAAATACCCTTGCGGATCGCTTGATCGAGGATTGGTCACCTTAATGCAATACTCTATTAAAATCGGCTGAATATCATCCTCTTTTTTCCAGATTTTCATACCGCCGTTCATATAAATTACGATTAAATCACCTTTTTTAGGCTCCAAATCATGCCGGCAAACAACGATATCTCCTTTTTGAAGGCTAAATTGCAACATACTGTCGTCAGATACTCTAAAACAAAAAGAATAAGGATTATTTACTTCAAGATAAGAGTTAAGATTAAAGCTCGGAAATTCCTTGTTCTTAAACCTTTCGATAAATTTATAAAAATTATTATTTTCTATCATTTTATATTTATCACCTAAATTTTATTTTGCCTCAAGTTAGAGCAAAATACCGTTCAAACCGTTACCGGAATCACTAACGGCGCAAAAATTCAGCTTTGACTCGCATTTTTAAAACAAAATCGATTTTATTTTATTAAATCGTTAAAATTTCGGTAAAATTAATCTCATATAAACAGTTTCTTGATTGCGATAACAATTATTATTAACGATTGTTAAAACTCTTATCAAGACGGCAAAAAAGATTGTCAAACAGATAATCTGAAATTCGTGAAGCGGATGACTCTTATCCGCATTTTGGTGCTTATGCACACCTACGGACAAAGCTGTAGAGTTTTTATCAATATAACGCATCTATCATAGAAACCTTTTATAAATTTATTTGTTGTTACAAGGTGAAACTAGACTATGGCTTTAACCAGAGCTGAAATTACCGAACGGCTCGTAACTAAATACAATTTCCCTAAATTTAGGGCACAGAGTTTTGTTGATGACTTCTTTGAAAGCATTGCAAAATCTTTAGAACGCGGGGAGTTTGTTAAGCTTACGGGTTTTGGTAACTTTGAACTTAAAATGAAAACTGCCCGTCCGGGCCGTAATCCTAAAACCGGACAAGAAGTAACTATTGCTCCACGCAGAGTTACTACTTTTAAAGCCGGACAAAAATTGCGTGACCGCATTTCTCAATCTTAAATTGAGACAAGACAGGGTTTTTCACCCTGTCTTGCTGCATTATCGACATCTTTAAGCATTTTTTATTAAAATATCAACAGCATTGCCGTTAAGGCAATGTTAGTTTTTGTTTTTATAAACTCATAGTTTTCCAAAACATCATGCAACAATTTACGTACACAATTAAAGATCGCGACGGAGTTCACGCCCGTCCTGCAGGAGCCATCATCAAAGCGGCTCACGGTTATAAATCAACTATTTTTATTGAATCAAACGGCAAAAAAATCGCGTTAAAACAAGGAATTTTCGCACTGATGGGTCTTGGGATCCGCTACGGTGCAGAAGTAGTCGTCTCGTGTGAAGGAGAAGACGAAGCAGAAGCTGCTCAAGGCATGCAGAAATGTTTTAACGAATACCTCTGATATCAAAAGCTAAGGTTGTGTGTGCCTTAGCTTTCTCTTTTTTTTATTCTGTGTAATCCACCTCAACATCCCAACGTTTGAAGCATTTCGCACTTTTTATCTTTTATTTTTCATAGACTTCTAAAAAACGACAAGATATTAAGGAGTTTCTATGAAAATCACAGCAGTCCGTGCCAAAGTTTATGAATGGAAAGGCGAAGTCGATAAACCGCGTCCGCACTTTTCAGGAAGCGCCATGGATATTCTTTATGCCAAAGCCGAAACCATGGCCACTTTCAGATTCCACGGCTGGCTGGTGGTTGAAGTGGAAACCTCAGACGGTATTGTCGGTATCGGCAACTGCGCTCTTGCCCCGCGCATTGCCAAAGAAATCATTGATACTTACCTTACTCCGCAAATCATAGGTGAAGATCCTTACGATAATGAATACCTGTGGCAGAAAATGTATCGCTCCACCATCGCTTGGGGACGCAAAGGTATCGGCATGGCCGCCATTTCCGCAATCGATATTGCTCTTTGGGATATAAAAGGCAAGAAAGAGCATAAACCGGTATTCAAATTATTAGGCGGCAGAACCAAAGAAAAACTGTGGTGCTATGCTTCAAAACTTTATGCCAACGATGATTTGGACGCCTTTTTAGCTGAAGCAAAAACCTATATTGAGCAAGGATTTACCGCAATGAAGATGCGCATCGGCTACGGACCTAAAGACGGCCCCTACGGCATGCGCAAAAACATTGAGCAGATAAAGGCCCTGCGAGAGCTTACAGGTCCTGACATTGACCTTATGGTTGAGTGCTATATGGGCTGGACGCTTGAGTATGCAAAACGCATGCTGCCTATTCTTGCCGAATATAACCTGCGCTGGATTGAAGAGCCGGTGATCCCCGATGACATTGACGGTTATGCCGAGCTTAAAGCGATGAACCTTATTCCGATAGCCGGAGGCGAACATGAATTCACCCTCTTCGGCTTTAAAGATTTATTAGAAAGAAAAGCCATTGATGTCATTCAATATGACACCAATCGGGTCGGCGGCATTACTATCGCACAAAAGATTAATCATTTAGCTGAGGCTTTCCAAGTACCGGTTATTCCGCATTCGGGTATGATGCACAATTACCATGTCTGCATGGCTACTACAGCTTCCCCTATTTCGGAATTCTTCCCCGTATACAACGTCGAAGTGGGAAATGAGCTTTTCTACTATATTTTCAAAGGCGATCCGCTGCCTAAAAACGGCTATCTTGAGCTTAGTGACGATATTGAAGGATTAGGCATTACCCTTAACACTGACTATATTGATAAATTCAATATCATTGAGTAAAAAATATTACCGCGCATTTAAATTGCGCGGTGATTCATTTAAATCTATTAACAGTAACCATTACACTAAACTTAGCTCAATCCCCTGTTTAATTAAGCTTCTTTGGGCAAGCTCCGATAAATTAACGTCACTTATCAACATATCAATTTTATCCAGCGGTACAGCAAGATATGTTGCATACTGTGCATATTTTGACGAGTCACAGATAAGTACGGCCTTATTTGCCGACTGTACAGCAGCCTCCTTAACCGGAACCTTATCCGGATCTGGCGTTGTAATACCGCGTAAATCCCAAGATGAAGCCGACATAAAAGCAATATCAAAGGATAAATTTAAAATCATTTTAGACGTCAAATGCCCTACCGTGGACAAATTTTCGGTACGAACTATGCCGCCTGTCATGATAAGAGTACTTTTTGAGTTAAGCGCCAAATAATCCATTACCGCCAAATCATTGCTTACTACGGTCAAATCGTTTCTGTCGGCTATAAATCTGGCCAAAGCAAGGCTGGTAGTGCCGGCATCAAGATAAATACATGAATTTTTAGGAATGATTGCAGAAGCTTTTTTACCAATCCTTTTTTTCTCTTCGCTCATCAGATTTTCTTTAACCTGATGAGAAGGTTCTATGTGCAGACGCTTGGCGGCCTGGACGCCTCCTGAAACCTGTACGACAAGACCTTCTTCCTCAAGTTTCTGTAAATCGCGCCGTACCGTCATATGCGACACATTAAGGATTTCGGCTAGAGTATTAATTCTGGCTATTCCTTCCTGCTGCAGGCTTTTTAAAATCGCTTGGCGTCGTTCAATCGGGATCATAACAAGTTTTACTCTTGGTTCACAAAAATTCACACTATTGTTATAAATTATATAAGAAGCCTTGTTATTTCCCTAATATTTTTAACATTTTGTTAAAAAATTTCACAAAATGCGTTGTTACTCACACAATTTAACAAAATGTAACATTAAAATTCAAAATAGTATGTTGTGTGATTGTTTTTTTAACAAAATTAAACAAAGGTAGCTTTATGATTTTAGGCGTAATTGCAGATGACTTTACCGGCGGCACCGATATTGCTAGCTTCTTAGTTAAAGAAGGAATGTCCACCATTCAGCTTATCGGGGTACCGGAAGCTTCCGATCCTACTCCTGATGCCGATGCAGTAGTAATAAGTCTTAAAAGCCGTTCCTGCCCTAAGGAAGAGGCAATAAAAGACTCCGTTGCTGCCGCAAGATATTTAAAAAGCCAAGGCTGCAAAAATTTCTTCTTTAAATATTGCTCAACTTTTGACAGTACCGAAGAAGGCAACATCGGTCCCGTTACCGAAGCTTTAATGAAAGAACTTAATACCGATTTCACCATTTTCTCTCCGGCTCTACCGGTTAACGGACGCGAGCTGTTTAACGGTTATCTTTTCGTCAAGGGGCTTCCTCTGCATGAATCACCGATGAAAAGCCATCCGGTTAACCCGATGCACGACAGCAACGTCATGCGTCTTGTAGAAATGCAAAGCTCCATAAAATGCGGACTTGTCAACGATAAAACCGTAAAAACAGGATCAAAAGCCATACTTGATGCCATAGCAAAATTAAAGGACGAAGGCTATAACGGAGCTGTAATTGACGCCATTGACGATGCTGACCTTTACACTCAAGGCGAAGCTTTTAAAGATATGATTTTAGTAACCGGCGGCTCAGGTCTTGGCATGGGGCTTGCAAAAGCACTTTTGACTTCATCTCAAGACGTAAAAGAAGCTCAAAACAAAGGCAGACCCAACTATGAAAAGACCATAGTTCTCTCCGGATCCTGCTCTGCAATGACCAACGCTCAGGTTGCAAAATATAAAGAAAGTGCTCCGTCATTTGTTGTCAATATCGAAAAATGCGTTATTTCCGATGAAAAGACTGATGAGTATGCAAATGAAGTCTGCAAGTGGGCTGTAGAAAACAGCAAAGAAAAAGCTCCCCTTATTTATGCTACCGCCAATCCCGAAGCTTTAGCCAAAATTCAAAAAGAATACGGAGCCAAAGCCTCAAGTCTTGCCATTGAAAACTTCTTCTATAAGTTAAGTGCAAAACTTAAAGAAGCCGGATTTAAAAAATTCATCATCGCAGGAGGAGAAACTTCAGGCCAAGTCACCAAAGCTCTTAAGGTAAAAGGATTTTATATAGGTCCTACCATCGCTCCCGGCGTACCTTGGGTAAAAGCTGTCAATGAGGATATTTCTCTTGCTCTTAAATCAGGCAACTTCGGCGAAATCGATTTCTTTAACCAAGCGCAAGGAAAATTTTAATCATGAGTGAAAAAACCGAACAAGAATTAAGAGAAGATCTGGCCCGTGCCGGCAAGATCTTGTTTGAAAGAGGTCTTACCAACGGCGCTGCCGGTAATATGTCCGTAGCATTGCCTGACGGCAACTTTATCGTTACCCCTACAGGATGCTCACTCGGTCATCTTAATATTGACGAATTATCAAAAGTTGATGCAAACGGCACTTTGCTTTCAGGGAAAAAACCGACAAAAGAAGTTCCGTTCCATATCGCGTTATACAAAGTAAATCCGAGCGTCAAAGCCATTATTCATCTGCACTCAAGCTACAGTACCGCTTATGCCTGCCTTGACGGACTTGATCCGATGAATGCGATTAAGCCGATGACCCCTTATCTTGTAATGCGGCTTGGTAAAGTTATCGTAACTCCGTACAGAAAACCCGGTTCTGCATTAATTGCTGATGACATCAGCAAAGTCGGTGCCGGAAACAAGGCTTTCCTGCTTGCCAACCACGGTATGGTTGTCGGCGGCAAAGATATGAACGACGCTTTAAACAATGCCCAAGAACTTGAAGAAAGCTGCAAGCTTTATTTTCTGACAAAAGGCAGCAATATCCGTTATCTCACTGATGCCGATATCAAAGAGCTGTTATAGGTGAATCATGTTTAAAGTTGCATCAAATCTAACCATGATGTTCAAAGAGGTCGAATTCTCACAGCGCTTTGAAAAAGCAGCTAAGTCCGGTTTTAGCGCTGTTGAAATGTTATGGCCTTATGAACTTGCCAAAGCAGATCTTAAAAAACTGCTCGATGACAACGGTCTTAAACTTGCTCTTTTCAATACCAAAGGCGGCGATACAGCTAACGGTCAATGGGGACGCGCCGCAATTCCCGGCGGATTTAATGACGCCAAAGAAGACATTGACTTAGCTCTTGACTATGCGGTATTCGCCGGATGCAAAACCGTACATGTCATGTCAGCCGTTGTTAAAGATTTTACTAAAGAAGCGGCATACGATGCGCTTGCCAAAAGCGTTGAATACGCTGCAGCACAGGCAAAGCCTCACGGAATAACGGTTACTCTTGAGGCTTTATGTCCGGAAGTTAAACCTGACTATTTATACAAAAGCCAATATGAAACTTTGGCTTTTGTCAACAAAGTAAACCTTGACAATGTCAAAGTACAGTTTGATTTTTACCATGCCCAAATGGTTGACGGAGGCATAACCAAATTCTTAAAGGACAATATCGCCAAAGTCGGACATGTGCAGATTGCCTCAGTTCCCGATCGTCATGAGTTTGATCACGGCGAGCTTGACGGAGCTTACTGCCTGAAACTTTTAAACGATCTGAATTACGAAGGCTTTGTCGGCTGCGAGTACAACCCTCAAGGCATTACCGAAGAAGGTCTTACCTTCTTATCACCTTATCTTAAAAAACCTGCTTAAGGAGCATATATGAAAGTATCTTTAGTCTACACCGGAGTTACTCCGGAACTAATTGAGCTTGTAGAGCGCGAAGTAAAATCTCAGCTTCCGGCTGATACTGAAATCGTTTCCCATAAGGATCCGACTATTATCGCCGAAGTTGCCAAAATAGGCTATGTTACTAAAGAACCAGCCGCACGTCTTGTCAAGATGTTCATGGAATCAGTAGAAGAGAACGTTGACGGCATTCTTAACATCTGCTCTTCAGTAGGTGAAGTTGCTGACGCTTGTCAGGATTTGGCACGCTACACCGGTGTTCCTATCGTCAGAATCGATGAAGAAATGTGTCGTGAAGCTGTCCGTCAAGGCCAGCGTATCGGCGTTATGGCTACCCTTTCTTCCACTTTAAACCCTACCAAGAATACTGTTTTGCGCGTTGCCCGCGAGATGGGAAAGCATGTTGAAATGGTTGACGCTTTGGTTGAAGGCGGCTTCGGTTTGAATCCTGACCAGTTCAGAGAACTCATGACTAAATACGCAAAAGAAATCGCTGACAAAGTTGATGTGATTTTGTTTGCTCAAGGATCTATGGCCTATTGTGAGCAGTACATAGCCGATATTATCGGTAAGCCGGTACTTTCAAGTCCGCGCTTTGGTGCCATCGCTTTACGCCGTGCTATGGAAGCCAAAGGACTCATGTAAATAAAGGAGCTTTAATACATGAAATCATTATTTACAAGAATTACAGGAGCTGTTCTGACCGGCGTTGCCGCGGCAACTTTAGCTCTTTCATTATCGGGTTGCGACAAAACTGAACGTCAAACCGTAATCAACTTCTCACATACCCAGGCTCCTAACTCGGTTTCCGACTTAGCTGCTCAGCAATTTAAAAAATATGTAGAAGAAGCTTCTAACGGTAAAATGCGTGTTGAAATCTTCACCAATTGCGGTTTATCAGGCGGTGATTTGACTAAAGCCATTGAGTTGACTCAAACCGGAAACATTGACATCCACGCCTGTGCTCCGGCAAACATTGCCAATTACGATCCGCGCTTCTATGCATTCTGGCTACCGTTCTTGTTCCCAACTGAGGACAACCTCTTAAAATTCTGCCACAGCCAGAAGGTTAAGGATGAAGTCAACAAGTGGTGTAATGCCATTGAAACCGAAAACCTTGGTATTCATAACGCTGGATCTCGTCAGATCTCCAACTCCAAGAAAGAGATCAAGACTCCTGATGATCTCATCGGCATGAACATCCGCGTTCCCGGTGCTAATGTGTTCATTTCACTATACCGTACTTATTTCGGCGCCAACCCTACTGCAATGGATTTCTCTGAAGTTTATACATCTTTGCAGCAAGGTGCTATCGACGGACAGGAAAACCCGATTGCCGTGTATGCCTCATCAAAATTTGATGAAGTTCAAAAATACGTAACTTTGTGGGATGGCGTTCGCGATACCACTATTTGGATCATGAGCTCTGCCACTCTTGAAAGCTTAACTGACGAAGAAGAGCGTATTGTACGCGAATCTGCCGACAAAGCTTTGCAGTGGGCCAATGACTACTTGGCTGAATCCGAAGGTCAAATCATCGCAGATCTAAAGAAAAAAGGTGTAATTTTCACTGAACTGACCGAAGAAGAAAAGAATGCCTTTAAGGAAAAATGCCAAGGTATTTACGCCGAGTTCGAACCGTCTATCGGTAAAGACGTTATTGAACTTTTTACCAAAGGTTATCTTGAGGACTAACACATGAAAAAGTTTTGGGACAATTTTGAAGAAATCTTATGCGCTTTCGCATTGGTGATAATGGCAATCATTACCTTCATCAATGTGTTCTCACGTAAGGTAAGCTTTATTAACCTCTCTTTCACTCAAGAGCTGGTTACAACAATGTTCGTTTGGGTCTGCTGTCTTGCCGCTGCTGCTGCATTTAAGACCAATTCCCACATGGGCTTTTCTTACTTGACCGATAAGTTAACCGGACCGATTAAGACCACACATACTTACGTAAGAGCGATTCTTATCACCGTTAACTATTTAATTTGGCTCTATTACGGTGCTGAAATGGTATGGCGCCAAGCTCACTACAACATGCTTACCGGCGTGCTTGAAATGCCGATTTGGATGATCGGTATTGCCATTCCTTTATCTGCAGTACTTTCTATATATCGTCTCTGGGTATACACCTATATTAATAAAGACAACACAACTCAACAGGAGCTCATGTAAATGACAGAACTGATTTTATTTGGCAGCTTGGCTTTGATGATTTTCATCAATATCCCTATTGCCATTGCTTTAGGCCTTGCCAGTATTTTCACCCTGCTGTATACCGGAGATCCTTTGGGTGTTGTTCCGGCAATGATGCAGGCAACCGTTCAAAAATTCACACTTTTGACTATTCCTCTGTTCATTTTAGCCGGAGCCTTAATGGATAAAGGCGGTATCTCAAAGCGCCTTATTAACCTTGCAAACTGCTTCTTCGGCGGAATGCACGGCGGTATGGGTATTGTAGCCGTTATCGCTGCTATGTTCTTTGCCGCTATTTCCGGATCAGGCACTGCTACCGTAGCCGCTATCGGTTCCATCTTAATTCCGGCAATGGTTAAAGAAGGATATGATTCAGGATTCTCATCAGGCTTATCCGCAATTTCCGGATCTTTAGGTACCATCATCCCGCCGTCAATCACCTTCATTATTTACGGTATGATCACCGGTGAAAGTATCGGTGACCTGTTCTTTGCCGGTATTGTTCCGGGCTGCATCTTCGGCGGCATTCTCTGCATCTATACTTACTGGATCTCCAAGAAAAACAATTGGGGCGGTAAAGGCAAGATGGCCAGCGGTCAGGAAATCATGAAGTGCTTTATTGATGCACTATGGGGAATTATCAGTCCGGTCATCGTATTAGGCGGTATTTACTCCGGTATCTTAACCCCGACCGAATCTGCAGCCGTTGCCGTAATTTACAGCTACTTGGTAGGTACATTCGTATACAAAGAGCTTAACTTTAAAGCCTTTGCTCAGGCTCTGTTCATTACCGGCAAAACCACCGGCATCATTCTCCTTATCATCATGAACGCAGGTATTTTCTCCTGGGTCTTGACCGAGCAGGGTATTGCCGCCCGCTTAACCGAGTTTGCCATTTCCTTAACCTCCGACAAGATTGTCATGTTGCTCATCATCAACATCGTCTTCTTGTGCGCAGGCTGCGTAATGGACAACACTTCAGCTCTGTTCATCTTGGTACCTATCGTTATGCCGATTGCTAAAGCTTTAGGCATTGATATGATCCACTTAGGCGTAGTTTTGGTATTGAACCTCTCCATCGGTCAGGTAACTCCTCCGGTCGGTCCGAACCTCTACGTTGCAGCCGATATTGCTAAAGTCAAGTTTGAGAAGATCATGCGCGGTGTAACTCCGCTTCTCTTGGTCTCCATCGTTGCATTGCTCATCGTAACCTTTGTTCCTTGGTTATCTTTGTGCTTATTATAAAAAACGATTACATAGCGCCCTGCGGGGCGCTTTTTTCAAGGTGTAGTTATGAATTTTGAAAATAAAGTAATGATTAACGTCGCACCGGTTGCCGCGACATGCAAAGATATCATTCCGGAAGCTATTGCTGCTGACGTCCTTGAATGCTATAAAAACGGCGCAGCCATGGTGCACTTACATGTACGCGCTAAAGACGGATCTTTAACTCCTGACACCTCATTACTTGAAGAGACTTTGAAACTTATTCGCAAAGACTCCGATATTATTATTGAAGTGTCAACCGGCGGAATTTCCGATCTGACAATTGAGGAGCGTTGCGCTCCTGTGCCTCTTCCTTTAGTTGAAGCCTGTTCACTTAATGTCGGATCAACAAACTTGGGCAAAGGCGTATATGTAAATCGTCCTGAAGATGTTGAATACTGTGTGCAGCAGCTTCTTAAATATAAAAAAATTCCCGAAGTCGAAACTTTTGAAATCGGTCACACAAATACCATGTTTGAACTGATGCAAAAATATGACTTCGTCAAACCGGTACTCTTTAGTGTCGTTTTAGGACATAAAGGTGAAGCACCGGCAACTCCTAAAGCACTTGCCATGATGATAGACATGATACCTGAAGGGGCCGTTTGGGGTATTACCCACTCAGGGCGTAAAGACATGGGAATTTTTGCTGCCGCTTTAGGTATGGGAGCTAAGACAGTACGTGTCGGATTTGAAGATAGTGACTACCTTGATCCTAACACTCAAGTCTCCACCAACGCTCCTATCGTCAAAAAGGCTGCTGATTTAATCCGTGCTATGGATAAAGAAGTTATGACCCCTGCTGAGGCTCGTGCCTTCTTTAAGATTGGCGCTTAAAAATATTTAAAAAATTCACCTTGTCATTGTGCGTCCAGCTCGGACGCACAATTTTTTGTTGTTTTTCACAAAACTGCCATCAACAAGAGCACTATAACACTCATTTTGTTCACATATTTTGATTATGATCCGTCTAAATGACCTCTTCAATTGCAGCAACTTCACGCATAGGTTTATGCTTGTCGCTTGCGTTTTCATTAACAATGATAACGGCAAGCGTAATAACTTCCTTATCGGTGATTCTTAAACCATACTTCTTTTCCCTGATTTGTTCTTTGGCATCAGCAAGCTTCTCTTGAACATTGTCAGCCCTGCCTATAACCTTAAATTCACAGATATAAAGTCTTCTGTCATCTTCAAAGCATAAATCGCTTCTTCCAAGTGCCGTCTGATACTCAGTATAGGTGTTGTAGCCAAGTAGTTGCAGCATCACTTTATAAACATCACGAAAGGCGTATTCTTTAAAACTTATTACGCTTTCATAGGAAAATTCATTTAAGATTTTGTTGAATTCATCTTTTAGCGCTTTAAAGTCTTTGGTGTTAAGTGCACCCTTTATCGCCTGCTTATAGCTCTCCCTTAAAGCCGTGCCGTCCTTATTCGTTAGTTTCTCAAGCACGATATCGGCAAAAGCTTCCTTTACCTCAAGATTTGGTATGCCGACCATGAGGTCGGGAGCATCAGTATCTTTAATCGTAAAATACCCTGCCTGGTACAAAATGGCAAAGAAAGGAAAGTTCTCATCCTCAATACTTGTTATCGTGGGAGATAATGCCGCGATGTTGGTTCTTTTTATAAACTCAAGATTTAAATAATCGACAAGCTCGGTCTTCTTTACTTTTTTATCAATAAAAGTATTTAGATAATTTACCAAAAGCGACGGCTTCGCCCCACCCGTCTCAAGCCAATAGGGCTTAAAACCGCGCTGTGCGTTTTTAAAAAAGTTTAATATTGACCACGGGTTATAAACATGCCATTCACACTCTTCATCAAATGAATAGCCGTCATAATTATTTTTGAGCTCTTCTAAAATAAGCTCATAGGTATATTTATCAGTCTTTTCTTTTTTGTTTAACGCTTTAGCTGCGTATTCAATGTAGTCTTTAAAATAATTCTCAAGCTCAGCTTGAGTGTAACCGACAATAGCGCCGTAATCAGGATTAAAACTTATGTCTTCAATATTATTGAAGGCGGAGAATATTGAAGTATTTGAATAACGTGTCACTCCAGTGATAAAAATAAAGCGAAATTTGCCTGAATAGGCTTTTATCGTGGAGAAGAAGTTTGATAATACTCTTCTTCTTGATTCAAACTCCTCTTTATCTCCCATCACTGCAGTTAAAGGGGCGTCATATTCATCAATCAACAAAACAAATTTAGTATCGCTTTGTTGTGTTAGAAAAAACTGCAAATAGGTATTGGAGCTATCTGCTAAATCAGTATTTTCCGGTAAATCTTTGCATGCTATTTTTAACTGCGTGAGCAAGGATTGGTCAAAAGACCTTTCCCCTCTCTCTTTTATTATTGAAAAATCTAAATGTATGACTTTATAAGTCGTATCTTTCCATAAGTTTTCAGTGACAATTTTAAGACCTTGAAATTTATCAAGACCGTTTGAGAAAAGCTCATGAAAAGTGCTTACTAATGTCGATTTACCAAATCTGCGCGGACGGGATAGAAAAATCGGAGCATCAAATTGAGCCAATTTAGCGACTAAATCCGTTTTATCAATATAGATTTTGTTTCTTTCACAAAATTCGCTAAATGCTGTAATGCTTAATGGCAGTTTGGAATAATCGATCATAATACCACTTAAAAAATAGTAACTTGTTTATTTATCAAGTTTGACTTCCTCCTCGGTCTAAAGACTGGGGATTCCTACTGCTAAACAACAATAGTGCTAATGTTATTAGCTTCGGCGGGCTCTTGCTGCCGACCTCTTATGAGGTTCGCTTGACAGGCAATCCGGGCAAGTCCTGCCCTTGTTTATGTTGATTTAATGTCTTTGTAAATACAGACTTGGTTTTTGTCTGAATTTGTGAGACTTTATCTGACAGCAGTATAGCATATGCCTTATATCTCCGTTCTGAAGAACAGAGTTTTAGCTGCTGAACTTTTTTGATAAAAAAAATCCTCAGCGGGAGATGACAAACTGAGGATTAAAAGCTGAAATTTAATTTTTAATATCTGCTAATTTTTAAACATCTTGCCAAGCATTCCTTTATACAAAGGAGAGAGCAAAGATATCACCGACAGCACGAGGAAGACGGCACAAATCGGATTGGTGGCGAAAATGGACAAACTGCCGTCGCTCATCATCAATGAACCCGTAAAGTTCTGCTCGGCAAGCGAGCCTAAAATAATGCCGATAATTACCCCCGGAACGCCCATACCTATCTTATACATGAAATATCCGACAATACCTGCGGCAAACATAATAAGTACGTCGTTCATGGAGTTATTGTAAGAATAGGTACCGATTATCGCCATAATGGTAATAATCGGCAGCAGGATGATGCGCGGAATATTAACTACCTTGACGAACAGGCGGATTAAAGAAAATCCCATAATGCCCATCACGATATTAGCCGCCATCATGCCGATAAATATTGCATATACATCAGGAGCATGGTCAACAAAGAGCAAAGGTCCGGGCTGCATGCCGTGTACCATCAGGGCTCCCAAGATAATTGCAGTGGCACCGTCTCCCGGAATACCCAGGGTCAATACCGGAATAAAAGCTCCGCCGACAATCGAGTTGTTTCCTGATTCTGAAGCGGCAATTCCGCGCGGATCGCCTTTGCCGAACTGTGACTTATCTTTAGCCCAGCGTTTGGCCTGGTCATAGGATATCCAGGAAGAAATATCACCGCCCGTTCCCGGTACGCAGCCGATAAAAGTGCCGATACAGGAAGAGCGCAGCAAAGTCGACAATGTTAATTTAAAATCAGCCCAAGTGGGTAATACGTTGTCAATCTTGATGTTCTGCTTTTTCTGCTCGTTTTTATATGCATCCTCGACATTGACGAACACCTGAGTCAACGCGAACAATCCTATCAATATCGGCATGAAAGATACACCGCCTGACAGATACAAAGTACCCAGAGTGAATCTCTCAAGACCCGACATGGCGTCAAGACCGATAGTAGCAATGAACAAGCCGATTAAGCAGCTTACCAGCCCCTTTAAAATTGAGCCTGATGACACCGACGTTATCATGCTGATGCCGAATACAGCAAGAGCAAAATACTCAGGCTTGCTGAACTGCAATGCTACCTTGGCCAGCATCGGAGCGAATAAAACCAAACAAACGGTAGAAAATACGCCGCCGAAAGTCGAAGCCATAGTCGAAATGGATAACGCCCGCCCCGGCTGCCCGTTAATCATCGCCATCGGATAGCCGTCAAGCGTAGTAGCCGCCGATGCCGGAGTTCCCGGCGTACGCAGCAATATAGCCGTAATTGAGCCTCCGTAAATTGCACCGCAGTAAATGCCGAGCAGCATCACGATACCGCTCATACCGCCGACACTGAAAGTTATCGGGAACAGCAAAGCAAGTCCCATGTTGACGCTAAGTCCCGGCATAGCACCGATAAAAATGCCTACCGCCGTTCCCGCAAGCAGCAAACCTACATTCTCAAAGGTTGCTAAAATGGCAATTGCCTCTAATACCGCATCCATAGCCCTACTCCATAAAAACGGAAACCGGCATGGCAATATGCAGCAGCATGCCGAACACTACATAAATTATTGCTAAAAACGCCAGTGAAGCCGTAAGCATGGTGGCCAGTCGTTTCGCTCCCAAAAGCTTCATCGCCGCGCACATGAATAAGAATGTAGCCGCATAAAAACCTACAAGATAGATAAGAATTATGTAACCCAAGGTCAGCAGCATCATTTTATAGACACCGATATTTTCAGCTGCTGCTAATACGATTTTTTCTTTGCCGTAATTCTCTCTATGCTTAACCGTATCAAAAACAATCAACAAGGCTACCAAAATAAGCCCCACCGCCAAGATAAACGGCCAAAATCCGGGCCCCGGCCCGAACACGGTCATCTCAATGCCGTAGCCGTATGACGTCCACGCTATGGCGCCTCCGATAATAAATGTCAATATCGCAACGATATAATTACAAACCTGCATTGTCGTCATATAAAATACCTCGCGCGGACGTCTTTACTGCTTTATTTAGCCATGATTTGCTTCATGAACTCGCCGTACATGGCAAAGTCTTCTTCCATCATCTTATCGGCGTCTACTCCGACAATTGAGGTCGGGTCAATGCCCTGCTTTAAGAAGTACTCGGCATATTCCGGAGTTGAAGAAACACGCTTGGCTGAATCACGCAAAATCTTCAAAGCTTCCTCCGGAGTCCCCTTAGGAGCAACTAAAGTTGCCCAGGCACGGATAGTCATGTCATGACCTAATTCCTTAAAAGTCGGAACATCCGGGAACATCTTAGTGCGCTCAGCTGCCATTACGGCTAAAATCTTCAAGTTGCCGGCTTCAATCTGGCTCTTAAATGACGACGGGTCGGCCAAGGTGCCGTTGATGTGCTTGCCGGCCATGGCTGCGGCAATGTCTGCCGTTCCCTTCGGATAAGGAATGTGCTTAACCTTAACGCCGAACTCTTTTTCAAAAGCTAAGGTTGCTATATGCCAAATGGCTCCGACACCGGAATTGCCCATCATGATTTCGCCCGGATGCTCTTTGACGTATGCCACGAACTCATCAAGTGAATTATAAGGAGCATCAGCAGGAACAATTAAAGCTGCAGGAGCGGCAATCGGAGCGATGACGGAATCAAACTGGTCATAAGTCAGCTTGGTCTTGCCCTGATGCGGGAAAATGTCCAACTCTACGGTGACCATACCCAAGGTATAGCCGTCCGGCTTGGCGTTGGCAACATCAACCATACCGACGATGCCGTTGCCGTCCGGCTTGTTCTGCGGTACGAAATTGGCATTACCCAAATCCTGCTGCATCATGGTAATAAGTCCGCGTGCGGTGATATCGGTGCCGCCGCCCGGATTTTTCGGAATAATCACGGTAATGTCTTTATCTTCAGGATATGCTGCATTGGCAGCGCCTGCGGCAAAAACGCTAAGACCGATTGCTACGGCTGCGGACAAAAGCTGAAGTTTTTTCATGGTTTATGTCTCCTTAGTCTATAGTGAACTTGTCAAGCGCAATATTTTTGCGCGAATAGGTATAAGAAATATAAAGAGCATTGTCGTAAGCGCGGATGCACGGATATGAGAACTCACCGGGACCGTCGGCTAATACTGCTTCTTCTTTAAAATTAATGCCGTCTTCTGATGAAAACAGCGTCAGCGGCGTACGGTCAGCCCAATTGCCGCCTACGGGATTGCAGACTAAATAAAGCTTGCCGTTTACATATACGGCATCAAGTCCGCTGTTATTGTTATCCATATTGACAGGATACGGTTTCAAAAAAGTTCTGCCGCCATCGATACTGTCTGCCCTTATAACCTTGCCGTAAGTCGAACGCAAAAGCACATGTACGCCTTTATCATCTTCCCATATCGTAGGCTGAATTACGCCCTTTCCCGAAAATGACTGCTCACTTACTTCTATACCTTTATTTAAAGGTGAAAAGTTTCCTTCTTCCTGATAGGATATTTCCGCGCTCTTTTCCAAAGTACGCAGATTATCATAACTTATATCCAAAAACGCCCGCCACGGACCGTTTTCCAAAGATCCGGGACATAAAATCGCACCGGAGCTGATCCTAACCGGTTTATTGCGCACTGGCCCCCTGCCGCCGATATCACCCGGTACCAATTCCTCAGGCTCAGACCAAGTCAGACCTCTATCGTAAGAGCGCACAATCATGGTTCTCCATGTCGCAATAATATTGCCTACTTTATAAAAAAGAACCAACTCTTCATCACTTACTGCAAAGAGTACCGGATTCCAATGCGCCTCATCTGATCCGGCTATTTTTACAGGCTCGGAAGACTCCCCTGCTTTGGCTCTGCACATGTATATGGAAGTGTCGCTGTTGCCTTCATGAGATCCGGCAAAAAATACGGTAATAATCGTACCGTCATCTAATTTTATTAAATTAGAAGCATGGCACATGTTAAAAGCAATCTTACTTTCCTTAGCGGCCATTACATGAAAATCACGCTTTAACATCAAACTCTGCCTCCGATAACATTAGCCGCATTTTTTAAAATCTGCGCATACTTCAAAACTACCTCATCGGGAAAACGTAAAGACGGACCGGTAATACTTAAAGCTCCTTCCAAATGATTGCTAAGATTAAATACCGGAACGGCAACGCATTTAATGCCGAATTCATGCTCCATATTGTCAATGCTGTAGCCGCGCTGCTTAATTCTCCTTAACTCTTCTTTAAGTAAAACCGGATCGGTTATAGTGTTATCGGTATAAGCAATAAGAGGTTTAGACAAAACCTTAGCTGCATCCTCTTCACTGTAGTTTGCCAACAAAGCCTTGCCTATTCCCGTACAAGTCAAAGGAGCTGTCATACCGATAACCGGCTTTGCCGATACGCTCTGATGAGGGAATGCTCCTTCCAGATACATCACCTTATCTCCGTTAGGAATACCGAAATAAACAACCTCGCCGATTTCATCAGAAATTTTATTGATAACATCCCGCGCTTTGGCCTGACAAGTAAATTGGGCACTGACTTTATGAGCTATTTCTAAAAAACGAATTGATAAACTGTAACGTCTTGATTTCGGATCTTTCTTTACATAACCGAAATGCTCAAACGTCGTCATAATGTCATAAACATTGCTTTTATTAAGATTAAGCTCTTTACTGATTTCAGAAATACCGAAATCTTCTTTATCCCCACAAAGGCAGTCAATAATTTGCAATGCTTTAACTAAGGATTTCTGCAGCATTTCCAACTCCTTATATAACACCTTTAGTCAGCATTAAATTACCATATACTGCAGTTTCTCCGGTAAGAACTATCGCAAAAGCTTTACGGCTTTCAGCATAAAATTCCTGACGCTCATATTCGACCAAATCCGTATTGACTCCGCTTGCTGCAATAATCTCCCGATATACATTCCAAATCGGAACTTGAACACCTCTTTCTACATCACCTTTTGACACCTGCATGACATGACAGGGAGAAGTTAAATGATCAAGCGGAAATAACTTTAGAACTTCACTTAAAAGCTCAGGAATTAAAATACCGTCCTGACGAATGACAAACGCATCTTTTCCCACGCTGTGAGCCGGGAAATTAGCATCGGCAAGAACCAATCTGTCGCCATGTCCCATCTTTGCCATGGCAAAAAGCAGATCCGGACTTATAAGCGATGAAATGCCTTTTAACATTTTAATTCCTAAGTTTTCAAAAGATCCGGGATTGCTCCCGGATCGAATTTATGGAAAGAAAAATTATTTATACATAGGACCGTATGCTTTGCAAGCACGATAATCCTGACCTTCTTTATCCATGCCGTAAGCATTCCAGCATGCCGGACGGAAAATTTTATCCTCAGGAACATTGTGCATACATACCGGTATACGCAGAATCGAACACAAAGTGATTAAATCCGCACCTATATGTCCGTAGCTGATAGCTCCATGGTTGGCACCCCAGTTATTCATTACGTCATAAGCGCTCTTAAACGGACCTTCGCCAACACGCGGAGTAAACCAAGTGCACGGCCAAGTATAATCGGTACGCTTCCACAAAGTATCGGTAACTTCATCCGGAAGTCTTACAGTCCAGCCTTCAACCAGCTGTAAAACAGGACCTACTCCCTTGACGATATTAAGACGAGCCATAGTAACAGGCATTGCCGCTTCGGTTACAAAACGGGATGAGAAACCGCCGCCTCTGAAATAACCGTTATCAGCTGCACACCAAGTGGTAGCTTTAAGGCATTCATCGACATCCTTTTCGGTCATTTCCCAGAACGGCTTGATGCACGGATTTCCGTCTTTATCCGCAGCTTTACCACAGGCATCAAGACAAGCGGCTCCTGAATTAATTAAATGAATAAAGCCGCCGGCCTCTTTAGCTTTTCCTTCAAGTTCATATCCGGTTACACGCTTTACAGCTTCGGCACTCCAATAAGTACGAACATCGGCAAAAATCTGTGCGGTATTGGTTAAGAGCTTATTAAAGAGCATTGTTGCACCGTTTAAACTGTCATTTTCAGTTGCGGTAACAAACGGCTCACGCGCGCCTTCCCAGTCAAAGGAAGAATTGAGCAAAGCTTCTGCAAAATCAGTATTGGGGAAATGATCGGTCCACTGTCTTTGCCCCTGGAAACCGCCTGCAATAGCGTTAAAACCGACGGCCTCTTCTTCTCTTCCTTCAGGCAGATTCGGATTTCCCTGATACAAGTCTTTAATAATGACCATGGACTTGACCACAAACTCAAAGGCCTCTTCCATTTCCTTTTCGGATTTGCGTACAAATTCAGGATTCTTATCAAAACCAATCTTGCACTTTTCTTTAGCCCAAGCTAAAGCACGCTGATATTCATCCTCGTTATAAATATGCTCATTCATGCGGCGAAGAAGTTCAACCTCATCAACCGATTCAACACGCATGCCGAGATATTCTTCAAAGAAATCAATATTAACCATAGAGCCGGCAATACCCATGCAGGTAGCACCGATCTGAAGATAAGATTTACCGCGCATAGTTGCTGCAGCGACAGCCGCACGAGCAAAACGCAAGATCTTCTCCTGAACATCACAGGGGATTGAAGTGTCGTCAGCTTCCTGAACGTCATGACCGTAAATGCCGAATGCAGGTAATCCCTTTTGAGCGTATCCTGCCAGCACGCAAGCCAAATATACGGCGCCCGGGCGTTCGGTTCCGTTAAAACCCCATACACCCTTAATCGTCATCGGATCCATATCCATGGTCTCGGCACCATAGCACCAGCAAGGAGTAACAGTAAGAGTAATATCAACGCCTGCATGTTTGAATTTATCAGCGCATTTTGCAGCTTCGGCTCCGCGGCCTATTGTAGTATCGGCAATAATTACTTTAACCGGCTCACCGTTTGAATAACGTAGATTTTCTGAAATAAGCTTTGCGGCAGCATGAGCCATACCCATAGTTTGCTCTTCAAGGGACTGTCTTACCTGCAAAGGTCCGCGGCGAGCGTCGATAACAGGACGGATACCGATTACGGGATACTCTCCTACATAACGATTAGTAGCCATATAAAGTTCGACTCCTTCATTTAACTTTTAAGATTTATCTCAATTTTGTATCAAGATGCTTAAAGGTGTTAGGTAAAAAAGAACGAAAACTTGAAAAATATTCACTTTTTATAAAATTTAGCTAAAAGCGTGACCAAGCTCTTATTTTTAACCAAGTCTTCATAGTTTTATTAAACAACGGCTTAATGTTCTGTTTTACAAAAATAATTTTCATTATTACCAATCACTGTTCTGTATGAAAAAACAATAATTTTTTCATTAAATAACAAATTACTAATAAATTTCAACAAGATAATTCATATTCAAGCCGCTATTATTAACAATAGATATAATTTTAAATTCTATGCTGTACTTCAAATAATATTTATATATTTCTCTTTATCATAGTTTTGTTGAATATTCACATTTGAGGAGCAGATATGCTGTCCCTGCCTGCCGGAGCTTATGACGAGAACTTCGAACGCGGCTCTCTAACTTTCCCTTTTGATTATCATTTCATCAATAAACGGCATCCGCGTTTTATCATGCCTTTTCACTATCATATCGATCATGAGCTTATACGTATTGTAAAAGGCGGGCTTTCCATAACGCTTAACGAACGCCACTATCATCTTAAAGAAGGAGATTTTCTCTTTATATCGGATGGAGTAGTACACGGCGGACATCCTGATTCCGCAAGCGATATCTACGAATGCGTTGTTTTCAACCTGTCAAAAATCTTCGACACCACCAAACCTAATACCATTGATTTAAAACGTCTTATTACTCATCAAATTCAGCCTAAAGAACTTTTTTATAAAGAAGAAAACTCTAAATTTTCATATTTTATTGATGCCTTTTTTGATATCGTAAAAACCAGAGCCGACGAAAACACGCTTCTGGCACAAGGACTGCTTTTAACCATTCTTGGTAATATTTTCTATTTAAAAGAATTTACGGCCAAAGAAGAACAGATTGCTTCACGATATCTAAAGTATTTAAATAAAACCAACGTGTTGTTTCGCTACATTTTTGATAACTACGATAAAGATATTACTCTTGACGATATGTCGGCAACAGTAAATTTAAATCCTAAATATTTCTGTAAATTTTTTAAAGAGTTAACAGGCAAGCGCCCAATGGACTATTTAAATGCTTTTCGCGTTGACTGCGCTGCCGTAAAACTGCAAACACCTACAGAAAGCATTAATCAGATTGCTTATGCCTGCGGTTTTAAAGATCCGGCTTATTTTACTAAGCTCTTTAAGCGATATAAAAAAATCTCGCCGCGTGATTTTCGAAAATCTTGCCTTAGCCAAAAAGACAGCTCATGATTAAATTTCACTTAATTAATTGCTATAAACTTGAGATTTTTCTTAAATCATAGTTATAAAAACCCAAAAAGTCATTAAACAACAATGACTTTATAGGCAAAATAACTAACACATAAACTAATTAAATTAAATAAAACTCCTCAAAAAACTTAAAAATTGAACTAACTCACATCTTAATTATTTAATTTAATCAATGTGAATTTATTCCAAATTTAAATTCATTTTTTTATACCTGCCCTTTTTATTTTCAACTAAATTAAGCATAGATTCTTTATAGCTTAATATTGTTCTTTTATAAAGAACAATATCTTTTGCGGAGTTTTTATGTCAAATAACATTAGTTTTCCGGGCGGCGCTTGGCCGGTCATGCTGACCCCGTTTACCGCCGACAATAAAGTAGACTATGAGGGACTTAAAGCCCTTACTAACTGGTACATTGATAACGGCTGCTCCGGTCTTTTCTCTGACTGCCAATCAAGCGAAATGTTTTTCCTTTCTAAAGAAGAGCGCATCAATATCGCCAAAACCGTTATTGAAACTGCCGGAGATAAAGTTCCGGTTATCGTTTCGGGACATATCTCCGACTCTATTGAAGACCAAATTGACGAGCTTCAGGCTATAGCAGCATTAAATCCGTCGGCTCTTATCTTTATTACAAATCGTTTTGCCAAAGAAAACGAAAGCAATGAAATCTGGCGTAAAAACTGTGAAACCGTCATGAACGCTTTGCCTGAAGATTTACCTCTGGGCCTCTATGAGTGTCCTTATCCTTATAAGCGTCTTATTGACGAAGATAACCTGAAATGGATTGCCTCTACCGGTCGTTTTTACTTTTTAAAGGATACCTGCTGCGATTTAGATCTTTTGAAAAAACGCGCTCAAATAGTTAAAGGCAGTAATCTTAAGATTTATAACGCCAACACATCTACACTGCTTGATTCATTAAAAGCCGGATGCCACGGATTCTGCGGCGTTATGGCTTCTTTCCAGATGAGCCTTTATGCCTATCTTTGCGATCATATCGATGATAAACAAAGCGAAAAAGTGCAAAATCTTTTAACCATTACTTCGCTTATTGAACGCCAGTATTATCCGGTCAATGCCAAATACTATCTAAAAGTATTTGAAAACTTACCTATCACTACGGTAACGCGTACTAAAGATGACTCGGGATTAACGGAGACGTTCAAAACCGAAGTCAAAGCTCTTAAAGATTTAACTGACGATTACATCCGTACTTTAGGCATATAGTTTCACTTGCCTAAAGACCGGCAATTTTTAAGCATTGTAAACATAAGGATTAAATATGAATCCGTTTAAAGAAAGATTGTTAAAAGGCGAAAAACTTATCGGTTTTGAAGTTGATCTTGCCGAACCGTGCATTTCCGAGATGGTTGCCGCCTGCGGTTTTGATTTCATTTGGGTCGATACAGAACATCAGGCTCAGGATTATGAAACCGTTTTAAATCAGATTATCGCCTGTAAAGCAGGAGGTGCTGCATCTATTGTCAGAGTGCCGCAAAATGAACCTTTTTTAGCCAAACGCGTTTTGGAAATGGGACCTGACGGAATTATATTCCCCAACGTAAATTCTGCTGCTGAATTGAAAAAAGCAATGGATGCCTGCCTTTATCCTCCGTACGGCAAACGCGGATTCGGGCCCAAACGTGCCTGCGGATACGGACGCATTGACTTATTTGACTATATAAAAAGCGCCAATGACGCTATGTGCCGTTTTGCACAGCTTGAACATATTGATGCCATCAACGATTTGGACAATATGTTAAAAGTTGAAGGGTGTGACGGTTTTATAGTAGGTCCGTGTGATTTATCAGGATCTATAGGTTTACTTAATGAGACCAAGCATCCTAAGGTCGTTGCCCTTATGAAGACAGCAATAGAAAAATGCAAAGCCGCCGGTAAGCCTATCGGTGTTGCAGCAGCTTACACCCCTGAGGATGTAAAGTTCTGGTATGACCTCGGGTTCCAATTCCTTTCAGCCGGAACCGATACCGCAGCGATAATTGCACGCGCTCAAGAGCAAGTTGCTGTTATGTCAAAGATTTTTAAACAAAATAATGCATAATGAATATGCATTTTTACTAAGGAGTATTAATATGAAATTTAAGCCTGCAATATTAGCCACTGCCGTTGCTTCTTTCGTAGCATTTTCAGCAACCGCAGCTGATTTTCCGGAAATGGAAATCGCATTGGCACACTCGGCAGCTGCAAGCCATGCTCATAATGATGCAGCCATGCTGTTTAAAAAAGAAGTAGAAGAAGCTACCGGCGGTAAAGTTAAGGTTGAAGTGTATCCGGCCTCTGAGCTTGGAGATCAACCTGCTCTTATCGATCAGTGCGTCACCGGCGGCGATGTTGATATGGTTATTGCTTCTCAATCAAACCTTGCCACTTATTTGCCCAAGATGAACGCATTAAGCGCTCCTTTCCTTTTTAAAGATTACGACCAGGCACACAAAGTAATTGACGACTATATTATGCCTTGGCTCTATGACGACATGGCCGAGAACATGAATGTTCTCCCACTTTCCATGTTTGATTACGGCTTCCGCCATGTAACCACCCAGGATATCGTCGTTACCAAAGCAGATGATCTTAAAGGCGTAAAAATCCGCGTCCCCGGATCAGCAGGACTTCTTGCAACCTTTGACGCTTTAGGTGCCAATACCCAAACCATCGCCTACTCAGAGCTGTATCAATCATTAAAACAGGGTGTGGTTGACGCAGAGGAAAATCCGGTAGCCACAATTCTTGCCGACTCCTACTATGAATGCCAGAACCAGTTGGCATTAACCGGCCACTTCTTTGACATGCAGGCATTAATCATCAATAAAGACGTCTATGATGAAATGACCCCTGAACTTCAAGAAGTGGTTAAAAAAGCCGCTATTGACGCACAGAATCTAACCCGTACCATGATCCCGGGGCAGGAAGCTGAAATTATTGCCAAACTCAAAGAAAACGGCATGAGCGTTAATGATGTTGATAAACAAAGCTTTATTGACAAAATGGGACCTGCCTATGAAAAGATCGCCGAACTTTGCGGTCAAGAAGAACTTGATAATCTCATTAAAGCTATAAAGTAGTTCTTTAAATATGAGTGCGACACTAATGCGTCGCACTTTATTCTTTATAAGAGGATCTTCTTATGATAATGTTTGCCATGTTCGTGGGCGTTCTGGTTACGTTATTTATCGGCGTTACCACTGCAGGCAGTATGGCCTTTATCTCTATAGCCACTTATATCGGTATGGGAGATGCCACGCTTAACAACATGATCCGTCTGCCGTCAAGTATGTATGATCAGGTAAAGGGAATTACATTAATGGCAATTCCTTTCTTCCTTTTGATGGGCAATTTTATGAACCGCGGCGGCGTATCTAAAGATCTGTTCGCTTTTGCCCGTGCCTGTTTAGGTCATCGCTGGGGAGGTTTGGCAAACGCAGCTATCGCATCCTGCATGATCATGTCAGCAATGTCCGGTTCGGCTGCTGCCGTTGCTGCCGGCGTCGGTATGATTGCAATTGCCGAAATGCGCAACACCGGATATCATCAACCGTTTTCATGTGCCGCTATTGCCGCAGGCGGAGGTTTAGGTCCGATAATTCCGCCCAGTATTACCTTAATTTTATTTGCTTCATTAGTACCTGGTACCTCAGTTAATGCTTTATTTTTAGGCGGAGCCATCCCGGGCATTCTTACCGGTCTGTTCTTTATTATCTATGCAAGCTATGAATCCCGTCATTCAAACTTCGGTAAAGTACCAGCAGTTCCGATGAAAGAAAGAGTTCAACTTGGCATTAAAGCTATTTGGGCATTGCTGATTCCGGTTATCGTTTTAGGCGGTATTTTTATAGGCCTATTTACCGCAACCGAAGCAGCAGCTGTTGCCGCTTTTTACTCCATGCTCCTTGGCATGTTTAAATACCGTCAGTTAAAACTTGCAGATTTACCCGGTATTTTCTGGGCTACAGCCAAATCAACCGGACAAATCATGTTCGTTATTGCAACAGCAGCTTTCTTCCAGCACGTATTGCTTAAAACCCGTATTCCGCACATGGTCGTTGAACAGATGGTATCTACCTTCTCATCTATAGCCCCGATACTTATCATGATAATCCTATTGCTTCTACTTATGGGATGCTTTATGGAAGGAACCGCTATTTTGCTCATTACCGTTCCTATTTTCTATCCTTTAGCTCAAGCTTACGACTATCCTACTGTTCAGCTTGCAATTGTCATGTGCATTGCTCTTGCCTGCGGCGTCTTAACCCCTCCTGTCGGACTTAATCTATATGTGATGTCAAGTATCACGGGTGAGAAAATGATGAAAATAGGAAGAGCTGCAGTACCTTTCGTAATCATTATGGTAATAGTAACTTTGATGGTTGCTTTCTTTGAGCCGCTTACCACCTTCCTGCCTCGTGCTCTTGGTTATAACGCATAAAAGGAGGATCGCAAGTGAACGCTTATTTCAAATTTGAAGATATTGCAGGAAAAATAACCCGCGGCCTTGCCGGCTTCTGCCTTATGGTAGTATTTGTACTGTTTTTATTGAATATTTCAACACGTGCATCTTTTATTACATGGAACCCGACATGGATTGATGAAGTAATTCAATTCTTCCTTGTCTGGATGATCTTCCTTGCCGCCGCTGAGCTGGTGCGCACGGGAGAGCATTTCCTTGTCGATATTATCACGGATAAACTGCACGGAACAGCTTCAGGACGCATTTGCAGACTGATTGCCACCGCAATCATGCTGGTTACGTACATAATTATTTTATATTTCGGTATTAAATTATGTATACGTTCCAACATCAAGGTAACTTTCACATTACCGCACGTCGTTAAAATGTCATGGTTCTATCTGTGCATTCCTGTTGCAACCTTTTTCATGGTTATCTATGCAATTCGTGATTTTTACTATGCCATTGCCGACGTTATCACCGGAGGAAAGATCACTGTGAAACTTGACGAAATGAAAGCAAAGGCAAAAGCCGAGGATGAGGATGCAATTGCAATTGAAAAGGCAAAAGAAGCATTAAAACAACAAGAAAACCAATAAATTTCTAAAAACTTAGGGACCGGGCAATTGCCCGGTTTTTTGTCAATTTCCAATCTCTGCAATTGCCGCCACTTCACGCACAGCTTCGTGCGTCTCATCCTTGTTTTCATTGATGATAATTGCAAACGTAATGACTTCCTTATCGCTAAGTCTTAATCCGTATCTCTTTTCCCGAATTTGTGCTTTGGCTTCCTCAAGCTTCTCTTTGACGCTGTCAGCCTTGCCTATTACCTTAAATTCACAGATATAAAGCCGCTTCTCAATTTGATATAAAACTTTACTGCCTTTAATCGGTCTTGCGTGTGAAAATATGATGCTTTACTCCCGGTTTTAGTCCAGGATTTTGT
>NZ_GL831047.1:20453-39141 GCF_000188195.1 Succinatimonas hippei YIT 12066 | reverse complement strand
TCCCCAATGGATCAGTTTTAAATTGTTGTTGAAAGCGGCAGGAACCCGCCAAAGCTTACAACAATAGCTCTATTGTTGTTTAGCAGTAGGAATCATCGGCCTTTAGGCCGGTGAGGACGTCAACAGAATATGTAACTCATTATCGCACTACCGAGACATACTTCTCTTTGTGGATATATTAATATATCTGACTACAGCAAATCCTCTTTGAGAGTTATCTCAAAAACATTTGCAGTATCGCAATCCGGACAGCAAAACTTAATTTTTCCGTCTTTGGCTCGCGGCGGGGTCCCGCCGTAACGCAAAATATCTATATACGGAAAAGCAACATGCATGGCCATAGGACAAAGTTTACCACGATCATTATCAAAGTCAAAAGTATCACCAATTCGATGACCGCGATGACATCCGGCTTTTCCTAATCTGCCTATAATAGTAAGAATAATTTTAGGTTTCTTTTCTGTCATACCTATTCTGTACTATTTACGATATTTTTTATAAGGATCGTACTTAACATTAGGATCAATATCGTAGCCTACCGATTTCGCCTGACGTGCTATATACACATCCGGAGCTTCTTTCTGACGTGCTTCTTCTCCTATATCCTCTTTTTCAAGAAACTCTTCTTCTTTTTTACCGGCATTAATCCCTTTTTCGGTCAACTTAATACCTTCATCAGTAATTTCAATTAAGCGTTCTTTATAAAGATGACCTATAGCCTTTTTAAATTTGCCCTTTGAAATATGCAGATAATCTTCAATTTCATCAGGATCCGACTTGTCGTTAAAATCAAGCTCTCCGCCTGAATTTAATAAAGCCTGCAAAATATCAGCTGCAGCATGTTCTACCCCGCTGCGCCCCGGCTCCTGTAAAGAAACATCAATACGGCCGTCTTCTCGAACATTTATGATCCATCCTGAATAGCGCTTTCCGATTTGGATCTCACCTTTTTGCTCATTTTTATAAATAAGGCCGTAAACATGATCGTCCACAATAGTTCTAAAACCAAGCGGAGTATGCGACACCGGAACAAGGCACACTCTTTGTCCCGGTTTGTATTCTCCGGAGTCGGCAAAATCTTTAATATAACGATTAAAGCGCTGAGTACCGAAAAGTCTTCCCTGATCATCAAGTGCTACATAGACAAGTGCCATCCTGCCCACTTCAAAAGAACCGCGCTGTTCAGACACCGGAACCACTAACTCTTTAGGAATTCCCAAATCAAGATAAACAGTACCGCAATCAATGGATGTGACACGCAGCCGTCCGGTCATACCAAGCTCAAGATAAGGATGGCGGGCAGTTGCTAAAACTCTGCCTCCGTCAACATATAAAAACACACGTAAAGAATCGCCTTCCTGTAAATATTGAGGCAACTGACGACGCGGAACAAATAATTCTCCATGCTCATGGGCATCGACCATTGCTCCCTGATCGGAAATTTTGTTTACCGTAAGCTCGTACATGCGTCCCGGGATTAACGTATCAGCCATAACCTTACCTTACAATTAATATTGAATTTGAGATTATTCTACCGCAAAAGCGACAAAGGAAAATGCTTTATAAAAAAGAACCCCAACTTTCACTTTTAACAAATAATTACTAATTTTTCGAATTTTACGCACAAAAAAGGCCGCCTAACGACGACCTCCTTTATTGACTTTAAAGATAGTGCTTATTAAACGCGCATAAAGTCAACATGAATAATACGTGAAGTTACCGGATGGCGCTGCATTGCAACAGGCTTAACGGCAATAGCTGAACCGTCGAGATTGATGGTAACGGTTTCAGAGTAAAATTCATCTTTCAAAGCTGCTACAATTAATTTCTTCTCATCCAAAGTGATGGAAACAGTCTCCTGACCAGGAGCAACGATAATAGCAGGAATACGTGCTTCACGACGAAGGCGGCGGCTCGCACCTCTCCCCAAGTCGGTACGTACGACGGCATCTAAAGTAATGGCCATAATAAAAACTCTCTATAAAAATTAAACATGGTGTTAAGTTCTGCGACCGGAACTTAGCGCGCCAAATTATAGCCTAAAATTACAAAAATTAAAACAAGCGCCTAAAGATCTTGCTGCAAATTCGGCAGCCGTTTAACAATAGCTGCCGGAAAAATCTTTAATTTAACTTTGTCTGCATAGCAGCAACAATATGCGCTTTAACTCCCGCTTTCATCGCTTCATCTTCAATCATAAATTTATCACTGTGATTATTAGCTGCATTGTCAGTATCGGGCTTATCAACGCCTAAAAACATGAAAACACTCGGAACTTCAAGAGCATAAAAAGAAAAGTCTTCACTTGCACCAGGATTCCAAGTTGAGATCTCTGCATCAATATTATTTTCCTGTAATAACGAAACGGTGTTTTCAGCAAGCTTAGGATCATTCATGGTAACAGGATAAGATTCAATAATTTTAGTTGTCACATTAGCCCCGGTCGAAATACCGACACCTGCGGCAATCTCAGGAAGACGTTTAATTAGCACCTTACGGATTTCATTATTGTTGCTTCTAATCGTTCCGGTCATTTGAGCCTTACCGCTCATTACGTTATCGGCCTCTCCTGAATACAGTTTTCCTACCGTAATTACCCCCATACCTTGTGACAAATCAATATTTCTTGAAATAAGCTGCTGCATTGAGACCACGATCTGCGATGCCGTTAAAGTCGCGTCAACACCGCTCCACGGCATTGCTCCATGTGCCTGAACGCCTTCTACGTCAATTTTAAAACCGTCAATACTGTTTAGAGTAGCTCCTTTTGAAATAAGAATTTTTCCCGCATCCTGTCTGGCCATTACATGAATACCGAACATATGCTTAATCTTAAAGCGCTCAATTAAATCATCTTCCACTAAAGCTTTAGCGCCGGAATTAGGTAAATTATCCGCAGTATACGGATTTATCAAAGAATCACCTTCTTCTGCCGGCTGAAAAACGAAAACAACCGCCCTGTCAATTTCATCTTTATGCTCAGCCATAATTTTGGCGGCACTAAGCAGCATAGACATATGTGCATCATGTCCGCACATATGCGAAACGAAAGTTTCTTCACCGAAGATTTTGCCTTTTGCCGTACTGACATAATCAATCTCGTTACGCTCTTTTATGGGTAATGCATCAATATCAGCTCTAAGTCCTATCGCATCACCTTTTTCTTCATTAATAATTCCGATTACGGCAGTAGGAGCGTCTTTAAAGCCGGTAACGGTTTTAATACCTTGTTTTTCTAAAAAAGCCTTAATGTATTTTTGAGTCTCATATTCCTGATTGCCAAGTTCTCCGTGCTGATGCAGATAATGCCGCATCTCTACCGTATTGTCATATTCTGCGTTTACGGCTGAATCAAGCCAGGAAATAGGAGCTGCACTAACAATCCCCGTCATCATTAAAGCAGCGATGCATGCTGAAATTTTTAACATATTCATCTCCTTTTTCTGTATATCTTTCATACCAATTAAAAAGCAAATTGCCTAATCTATCAAGAGGAACAAGCCTCTTGCGGAATTTATTCAGCTCTAAAAAAATCAAAGGAACATTTTTGTCAGGTATAATCTGCTCAGTTATTCGGAGTGTTTTTTATGACCCAAGATTTTATCCGCCCGTCAAAAGACGAATCATTTATGGAAATTGCGCAAGCTGTTTCCATGCGTTCCACCTGCATTCGCCGCCGTTACGGTGCTGTTATCGTATCTAAAGACGGCAGAATCGTGGCTACCGGTTATAACGGAGCTCCGCGTCATCGCGCCAATTGCTCTGATTTAAAATCCTGCCTAAGAGCAGAACTTAAAATCAAGCCCGGCACCCACTATGAACTATGCCGCGCTGTTCATGCCGAAGCGAACGCAATTATCAACGGCAATCCTTTGGATATCGTCGGCGGAACTTTATATTTGGCAGGAACCGATGCCGCGACGAATAAGCCAACTGCGCAAATGCGCCCGTGTGCCATGTGCGAACGACTTATTTTAAATGCCCAAATCACAAGAGTAGTACTGCGTGATGAAAACGGTAATCTGATTTCAGTAAACCCTCTTGATTGGGATGATGATATCGTTAAGCGCTATGAAATAGAACATCAAAAAATCAACTGATAAATCAATAGGTTTTTATATGATTGATAAAAATAAAATATTTGAATTTAAATATATTATTTTTGATCTTGACGGCACTTTATGTGACACAGAGCATCTGCACGCCGATGCTTGGACAGCCGTAGCCCAAAAATACGGAATGCCGCCCATTACCCATGAGTTATTAATTAAAATCGGCGGCATCAGCACCATCAATTTAAGTAAAATGTTCTGTCAACAATACGGAATAGATGTAGATCCGCAAATTATTGCCGACGAAAAAGCGCAAAATTATTTTGATAACTTTTTGCCCAAAACCCAAAAGTTCGAATCAATATGTTCTATTTTGCGTGAAGCGCATGATCGCGGCATCAAAACCGCAATTGCAACCGGCTCACAAATTAAAGAAACCAACTATTTAATTGAACTTTTCGGCCTTACCGCTTATGTCGATGCGGTTGTCACCGCAGATCAGATTAAAAACGGCAAACCGGCACCCGATACCTATCTTGAAGCCTGCAAGCGTTTAAATGCAACTCCAAGCGAATGCCTCGTTTTTGAAGATACCCCTATCGGCCTTCAAGGAGTTAAAGCTGCCGGCATGACTTGTATCAAAGTTTTTGAAGGAAAAATCGTTTCAGACGATTTTATTAAGCCTTAAGATGCAGAACAAAGCCCGCATGCTCGCGGGCTCAACTTTCTAAAAAAATCAATCTTCATCAATTAGTCTTGGGAAAGATTCTTCCGGTCTTTGATCAATCTTATCAGAATCATACGCACGGCGCAGGTTAAGATTGATATCATTTAAAATATCCATATCGCCGGGAGTCAAATCAAAACTGAATATCTGCGAATTTTCCAAAATTCGTTCAAAGTTTACCGACTTCGGAATAATTGCGACACCGCGCTGTAAGTTCCATTTTAGAATTACCTGTGCTGTCGTGACATGATGATAGTCGGCAATGGTCCAAATACGCGGATCGTTTACCAGGGTTCTGCCTTGACCGCCAAGCGGTGAATAGGCTTCCATCAAAATACCTTCTTTTCTACAGTAATCAAGCAACTCGTTTTCCTGATTTTCAGGATGACATTCAACTTGATTTACCTGCGGAATAACGCTGGCCCCGCTTTCTTTTAAATGTTGTAAATGATGAATTTTAAAATTAGATACGCCAATAGCCTTAATCAAACCTTCTTTCTGCAGTTTTTCAAGCTCTAAGTATGCTTCCACATAACCGGCAAACGGCCAATGCAGCAAATACAAATCGATATAATCAAGCTGCAATCTCTCAAGTGATTCAAGAAGACCCTGACGAGGATTTTTAAAATCATCCTTCCACAATTTCGTGGTTACGAAAATATCTTTTCTGCTGATACCGCTGTCTTTGATGCCGCGTCCTACACTTTTTTCATTACAGTAAACTCGTGCTGTATCAATCATACGATATCCGTACTCAATTGCAGTTCTTACCGCACTGCGCGTGATTTCTCCGGCAGGAGATCTGAAAACTCCCAAACCGAAATACGGCATCAAAACACCATTATTTAAAACAGCACGTGAATTAATTTCCATAATTACCTTCCTGCTTACGCGCATCCGTCATGGATTTATAAGCTTTAATTAAAACATCAGGACCTGCCCCTAACTGTGTCATGTGTTCTGACAAATATCTTCTATATAATCTTGCACCGGGACATGAGTTAAACAAACCTAAAAGGTGGCGCATCAAATGATGCACAGGGATTCCTTCTGCCTTTATTTTTGCAGCTAAATCAACGGCTTTATATAAAAGCTCCTCACGTGAAGGCATAGGTTCGATACTGCCGAAAATTTCGCTGTCAACTTTACTTAAAATAAAAGGATTATCAATAATAGCGCGCCCCAGCATCACTCCGTCAACCCTTTTAAGCTGATCTTTTACGGCATCTATAGTCGTTATACCTCCGTTAATAGTAATTCTAAGGTTGGGAAAGGCACTTTTCACCAAATAAACTCTTTCATAATCAAGCGGAGGAATGGTTCGGTTTTCCTTTGGCGATAAACCGTTAAGCCACGCTTTTCGCGCATGTAAAATCACGTGCCGGCAACCTGTAGCTGCTATAGTCTCAACAAGCTTTAAAGTAAAATCAACGCTATCATCTTCATCAACGCCAATACGCGTTTTTACGGTTACGGGAACAGACACGGCATCCTGCATTGCTTTAACGCAATCGGCAATAAGATCGGGGGTCTTCATCAACACTGCCCCGAAGTTTCCGGACTGAACCTTATCTGAAGGACATCCTGCGTTTAAATTAATTTCCGTATATCCAAAACCTGCACCGATTTTTGCAGCTGCTGCTAATTTTTTGGGATCAGATCCCCCTAACTGCAACACGCACGGTAATTCTTCATCATGAAACTCAAGCAGGTAATTTTTACCGTGAATGACGGCATCAGCTGCAATCATTTCAGTATAAAGCATGGATTTTTTAGAAAAGAGACGCGCCAAACGGCGGAAAACTGAATCGGTAACATCTACCATAGGGGCCACAGAAAAGCGCATGGCCCCAGAAAGTTCAAATTGTTTTTGCACTTTAATTATTATTCTTTAATTTTTTAGTAAGCATACTTAAACGACTCGGATGAACAGAATCTCTGATGATCGTAGAATCAGAAGTCATATAACTCATACGGCTTAAGTTCTCTCTTACAATATCGGAAAGCCACTGATCATAAAATGCCGGCAAACCTACGGTAATAAGAGAAACTTTTTCTTTTAATGCTTTAATATGAGCCTCATCAGGACGCTGCAAGAACTCAGCAATCGTCTTCCCCATCTCACGCATCTGATTGGCGTTAGCGCCGCGAGTGGTTGACGGCAAAGTGGAGAAACGTACCGCATCGTACTTAACATTCGGATCAGTGGTCAACATTGTACAAATTCTTACATTAACTCCTGCTTCCATCAGAAGTTCCTGCGCACCGCGGGCAGAAACGGCGCAGCCTTTAGTATCAATGATTACCAAATGAGAATCAGTACCGCCAAAAAGCACTTTAGCACCGCCTGCTGCAAGACCTTCAGCCAAAGCTTTGGCATTATCGACAACCGTATGAACATAACGGCTGTAAACCACATCTTTCATCTCAGACATACGAGCGGCCAAAGCTGCAAGTTCTGCAGACTGCAAACCGTTATGACCTGCAGTAATAGCCATGCGGTCAATTGAACTTGCATATTTATTTGAACACAAAATAACCGATGAATGAGGTCCCTGCATAGCACCGTGAGCACTGAATGTCACCACATCAGCATGCGGTAAAGGAGAAGGAAGCACACCTCCTGCTATAAGACCTGCCGTCTGTGAAATGTCACACCACAAAATCGCACCGCATTTATGCGCAATATCGGCAAAACGTTCATAATCAAGAGACAAAGGATAATTAATCGGAGAGACTATGATGAGCTGCGGCTTGCATTCCATTGCCTGTTTTTCTACCGCGTCCATATCAAGCTTACCGCTTTGCGGATCGACACCGAAATTAACAAAGCGATAGGCAAGGTTTTCGCTGTTGCAATGTTCCTTTTTACGCAAATCAAGAGACATAACCACATCGCCGCGACGGGTCAAACTTTGGAACACCACTCGAGATGCCGCCTCAATGGTAATCGGTCTTACATTGGCGTGATCGGCTTTAAACAACTCGCAAATTCTTTTTGCAGCCAAAGGCTCCAGGCCTTCAACGCGATTGTACGAAAAATGCCGAATGGTATTTACAAGTACGCTTCCCATAATCGCCGCGCATAAAGGAGACGTACTGTTTTCATCAGGGATGAAAGATAAAGATAAACGCTGATATTCAAGCTCTTTCTCAAAATAAGCGTAAAGATCGGGGTCAAATCCTCTGATGACATTAAGCGGATTCATATGACTCTCCTTAGCGATAATCGCGGTTGTCTCTTACATTCTAGAAAATTTTATACTAAGAATTATCACAAAAACAATGAAATAAATAAAAACATGAGCCTTAAAGCATATTTTTAGTCTTATTTAAAGCCGACTTAACATCGTTAAATCGGCTTTGTTCTGCTTAAGGGAAAAACGGCCATACCATCGGGATTACTACTACACATACGATAAATGATAAAACCACCAATGGAGTACCGACGATAATGTAGTCCTTAAATCTAAAGCCGCCCGGTCCTAAAACCAAGGTATTAGGCGGAGTGGCAACCGGGGTTGTAAACGCACAAGATGCTGCGATAGCGATTGCCATCAATACCGGATACGGAGAAGCCCCCATTTCCTGTGCAATGGAAATACCGATAGGACATAGCAGAGCGGCCGCTGCAGTATTGGACATAAACTGCGTCAATCCGCAGGACAGACAGAATAAAACTGCCATAAACATCATTGGTGAAGGGTCACTGCCGACCAGACCTACCACATGATGCGCTATTAAAGCACCGGCTCCGGTTTTATCAAGGGCTGTAGCCAAAGGCAGCATTCCGGCAAAAAGGAAAATAGTAACCCAGTCAATACCGTTATAAGCTTGTCTTTCAGTAAGGCAGCCGAGCAGCACGCACAAAAGAGCGCCGGAAATAGCCACCATTTCCGCAGTAAGCCCCGGAATACCGAAACAAATGCCTAAAATCACGTAAATCAAAATAACAAGACAGTAGATACGGGCGCGCGGAGTACCTGACATGCCGTCGGTTACTTCAACCGAGCCCAAATCTGCCATATTCTTAGGTACTAACTTACGCCCGATAAACACCATGTAGATAATTGACATTATCGACAACGGAATACCGACATAAGCAAATTCAAACAAGGTAAAAGGGACAATCCCGGCAGCCTCAAGAGCTCCTGAGGCAATGATATTAGGCGGTGTTCCGACCATGGTAATGGTTCCGCCCGTATTGGCAGCAACAGCCAAGCCCATCAAAAGAGGAGAAACGGGAACTTTAGCCGCAGCGCAAATACCTATAAATACCGGCATTAAACAGGCGACGGTTCCGGTATTTGACGCAAATGCCGACATGCATACCGTAACCAACATCAATGAAGCCAAAAGCGGAACTTCTCTTGTTCCGACTTTTTTAACAACCCAGTTTCCTATAGTCTGCGCCAATCCTGATTCCAGCATCGCCGCACCGACAACGAACATACCGGCAAAAAGGACTACTGTAGAATTGGAAAGGCCTGAAAAGACTTCATTAGGTTTCAGCACGCCAAGACAACCTAAAGCAATAGGTGCAGCCATTGCAGTTATGGCCAAAGGGATAAGCTCCGTCACGAATAAAACCGCGACTACAGCAAGAACAATTAAGGTAATGATTGCGGGATCCACGGCATTTCTCCTTAATCTTGAAGCTATAGTATTATTTATAATCACAAACAGGAATTTGCGTTATGACAGATCTCACAGTTACACCATTTAAAATCTTGATTTGCTTTGCTTTTGTTTTAATTACGACGATTAGCGCACGTTTTTTGCTAAAAGACAAACGTGATTTGTGGTTCCGGCGCAGCCAAAGCAAGAATATCATCACGATAAGAGGAAAAATCGGAGAATATTTGGCTCTGGGCTATCCTATATGTCTTGAAGGTTTTGCTGTAACGGTGCTGCTGCTTGCGGTTATCGTTCTGGAAATACTTTGTATCCTTTATTTAAATATCTAAATCAACGGAATTTGTAAGCCGGGAGCTTTTGTGATCTTTTCGTCAGTCAAAACACGGCATCTTAATTTTGCCTGTGATTTAGTCTATAATGATTCTTTCTGATTTTAGGTCTTACTATTAGTTTTTTTTCAGTAAAAGCATGTCTAGAAACTTACTTTTAAAGCCGACTTTACTGAAGTTTGGGGCTGTTGCGTTATCTGCGCTTATTTGCGTATGCACGATTAATGTATGCAGCGCCTCCTCACGATATAAGACCACTATCACTGCCGTAAGCTCTGATGAAATAAGAATTGGGGCTGACAGAAACATAAAAGATGAAACTTCCGGGATCAAACAAAAATTAATCATTGGCTTTTTAAAAAAAGGCGATTCATTTAATAAAGCTGCAAAACGCGCCGGACTTTCATCTAAAGAAATATATCAAGCTCAGCAGGTTCTTGCCGATAAACTCGATTTTTCACGATTAAGACCGGGAGATTCTTTTCGCATTTTATTAAGCGATGAAGGAGACAACTCCAAAGTAAACGCCTTACAGTTTAAAACTAAAAATCACGGCAATATTGCTCTTTACCGCAATCAAAACAACAACAAATTTTACAGTGAAAACGAAGTTGCACAACAAACAACAACCGCTTTCAAACGTTTTCCGCTTAACGGCGAAATAAAAATAAATTCCGAGTTTAATCCGTCTCGCCGACATCCTGTTACAGGACGTATCCGCCCGCACAAAGGCGTTGACTTCAAAGCACCAATCGGCACCCCGGTTTATGCTCCTGCCGACGGTGTAGTATATTTTTCAGGTTACCAAAGAGCTGCCGGCAACTATATTATTATTGAGCACAATAACGGCTATAAGACCGTTTACATGCATCTCTCAAAACGTCACGTCAAAAAAGGCCAAAAAGTAAAACTGGGACAGCTCATTGCCAAATCCGGAAACACCGGCAGAACCTCAGGACCGCATCTGCATTATGAAGTCCATGTTAACAATCGTCCTGTAGATCCGATGAAAGTCGATTTACCGTCGCTTCCTTCCCAAAAACCGGTCCTCACACAAAAAGAGCAAAAAGCTTTTGCCAGAACAGTTAAGAAATATAAAGACGATATAAAAAGCTTGGCTTTACTTTACACTCCAAGCAACGAAAATTCTCTTAACTAGTCTGATTTATCAAAACATAGCTTATTTTGCCAGAAAAGCTGTTTTCCCTAAAAAATATCCCTGCCTTCGCAATAATTTGCAGCAAGCGATAAAATCGCCTCACAGGCAACTGCATCAAGAGGAACAAAAGAGCCTAAAGTTTTTCCTTCTTTTAAATCCAGAGCATTCACAATATCGGCAATCGCCTCGGTTTTTATTCCCAACTCTACAAAATTGCACGGCAATTTGACATTTTTAAAGAAAGCTCTTAGTGCTTTTATTCCGTCATAGGCGGTAATTTTAGGATCTTCAAAATTTATGGCAATTCCGAAAACACGATTTGAAAACTGAGCAATACGCAGTGGATTAAACTGCACCACATATTCCATCCATGCCGGAATCAACACTGCCAAAGCATCCCCGAAAGGACAATCATTCTCAACAACTAGCTGATTGGCAAGTTTGGTAATAACATTATCCGATTTTCTTCCCATACAGCAAATATCGTTATGAGATAATGTAGCTGCCAACATCAGATTAGCCCTTGCATCAATGTTATTCGGATCTTCATAAATCTGCGGCAATAATTCAATGATGCTTGATAAAACCGCCTCACATAATTTATCTGACAGCAAAACTCCGGTCGAATTTGAAAAATATCCTTCCAGCACGTGATTTATCATATCAACACAACCGCTTGCGGTTACTCTTGGGGATAATGATAAAGTTAAATCAGGATTTAAAATCGCAAATTCCGGAACAAAACTGTTGCTGTACGCAATAAGCTTTTCTCTTCTTCCATCTTTTTCACGCATTAAAGAACTTGAATTAGAACACTCCGTTCCTGATGCGGGAACAGTTACGACACAGCCTAAAGGCAAAGAGCGGTAAGGTTCGCGGTGCTTTTCAAACATATCCCATATATCACCGTCAAAAAACACACCGGCAGCAACAATCTTTGCCGTATCGATTACCGATCCGCCGCCTACAGCTAAAATGTAATTAATCGAATTGCTAAGACAAAATTCAATGCATTCATATACTTTGTCAATATGAGGATTGGACTTGATTCCGCCTTTGGAGAAATATTTAAGCCCTGATCTGTCAAGTGTCCTGCCGATTCTTTCCACTATTCCGTACTTTATGGCGGCCTTCTCTCCATGCAGAAGCAAAACCCGCGTTCCACCCTGATATTTGATTATCTGACCTACTTCATTATCCGCACTTTGACCGAAAATGATTCTTGTCCTTCTAAAAAAATCAAAAGATTCCATGGCTTTTATACTTAAATATTTACACTGCTTTTCATTGTATCAAACCTGCAAAAATTATGCGGCGGTAAAAACAATGTAACGAAAATGTTAAGACGACTTAAATCTTAAATTTTTTACTGATTTATTTTTAAAAAAAGATCTGAAAAGCTTTTATTTTTATTTTTTTTTATTATCATAGCCCTAAATTTCCGTGAACTTTCGGAAAGATACAATCTGAGTTTCCCGATAATTTTATATCGGGAGTGTCTGTTACCTGTTGTTTTTAACAGCGTTATGGAGAGTTAAGCACCAGTGGAAAATACACCTGTGTGCACGGCTGATAAGCAGCCTGTTGCTGCTTCTGCAAACAATTCAGCCGTTCCGGCAAAAAATGCCGGTCACCGTCCGGGCGAACTTCCGGGCAATAAGCCCTCACCTACGGAACAAAACCTTCGTCCGATCCTTGAAATCAAAGACATCACTAAGGAGTTTGAGGCATTTACTGCCGTAAACAAAGTTAATCTAACTCTTTATGAAGGCGAAATTTTTGCCCTTTTGGGATCATCAGGATGCGGAAAATCAACTCTTTTGCGTATGCTCGCAGGATTTGAAACCCCGACTTCAGGAAGCATTTTACTTGACGGTGAAGAGCTTATCGGAGTTCCTCCCTACAAGCGCCCCGTTAATATGATGTTCCAATCATACGCATTGTTCCCTTACATGACGGTAAAACAGAACATTGCTTTCGGCCTTAAACAGGAACACCTGCCTAAAAGCCAAATTGAAGAGCGCGTAGAAAAAATGCTGCATTTGGTGCACATGGAAGATTACGTGGATCGTAAGCCTTTCCAGCTGTCAGGCGGACAGCGCCAACGTGTTGCTTTGGCCCGGTCTCTTGCTAAAGAGCCGCGCGTACTGCTGCTTGACGAACCGATGGGAGCTCTGGATAAAAAGCTGCGCGAACAAATGCGTCTTGAGCTTGTAGACATTATTAACTCAGTAGGCGTAACTTGCCTTATGGTAACTCACGATCAGGAAGAAGCCATGACCATGGCCGATCGCATTGCCATTATGGATCGCGGACAATTCGTACAGATAGGCGGACCTCGTGAAATTTACGAAAACCCTAACTGCCGTTTCTGCGCTGAATTTATCGGCTCGGTAAACTTGTTTGACTGCACCCTGATTTCATCTAATGCTACACAGTCTTTACTGCGTGCTGATGATTTCACACACCTTATAGAGCTGCAGCACGATATTGACCTTGCCGACGGCATGCCTCTTACTATCGCCTTACGCCCTGAAAAAATTTATATTTCACACGAAAAACCCGAAGAAGAAACCAACTGGTGTCACGGCGTAGTAGAAAATATCGCCTATCTGGGCGACATTTCCATTTACTACGTAAAACTTAAGGACGGACGCATAGTCACATCGACTCTGCCTAACGTTGATCGCTTCAAACAAGGTCTTCCCACATGGGATGATCAAGTATATTTAAGCTGGGACGCCGAATCCTGCATTGCCCTTACCATTTAATCTAGGAGGCAAGTATGTCTACGGGTTTTAGCGCCAATATGTCTTTTATCAGGCGAGCTTTTCAGGCTAAAAGAAGGCCGACAAAGCTCTCTAAGCCTCATAACAGGACATGGAGAGATTACGCATTAATTCTCGTCCCGTATTTGTGGATGATTTTATTTTTCCTGTTGCCGTTTTTAATCATCTTCAAAATATCTTTGTCGGTATCGGAAATTGCCATTCCTCCTTATTCACCTCTGGTGACTTTTGAGGAAGGAGCAATGCAGATCATCCTGCATCTTGAAAACTACACTTCAATCTTTACCGATGAAGACGGGACTTATTTCCGCTCTTATGTCAAATCATTGCAGGTAGCAGGGCTTTCCACGCTGTTCTGCCTCATTATCGGCTATCCGATCGCATGGGCGCTTGCAACGTGTAAGCCCACGGCACGCAACGTATTATTCATGCTTGTCATCATGCCGAGCTGGACTTCATTTGTAGTACGTATCTACTCTTGGATGACCATTATGAAGCGTGACGGCCTTATCAACGATATCTTAATGGGTATAGGGATCATCGACTCGCCGATACAGATGCTGCAAACCGACTTTGCAGTTTACGTAGGCATAACCTATTGCTATCTGCCCTATATGGTGCTGCCTTTATTCTCGGCATTAATGAAAGTCGATTATTCACTTATTGAGGCGTCCTATGATCTGGGCTGCAGACCGGTAAAAACGTTCTTTAACAGTCTGATTCCGCAAACCAAAAGCGGAATTATCGCCGGATCCATGCTGGTATTCATTCCGGCTCTGGGTGAATACGTCATTCCTGAACTTCTCGGCGGAAAAGGATCTATCCTCATCGGACGTATTTTGTGGCAGGAATTCTTTAATAACCGCGATTGGCCGCTGGCCTCAGCTGTTGCCATCATCATGCTGATTATATTAGTAATTCCGATTGTTTGGTTCTATAAGATTGAACGCAAAGAACAGGAGAAACTCTATGCGCAAAAATAAATCCTTAATAGCGCGCATCGTGATCCTCGCCTGCGCTCTGACTTTCTTATACTTGCCTATTTTGATGCTCATTATTTATTCATTCAATGAGTCCAAAATGGTAACGGTGTGGACAAAAGCATCCCTGCACTGGTACTACGAGCTTTTTTCCGACTCCCAAATCGGTCATGCAGTATTGATTTCGTTAACCGTCGCCTTCATGACTGCCTGCGCTTCGGTTGTGATCGGAACTCTCGCTGCATTCGTTCTAGTAAGAGTGCGCTCTTTTACCGGAGAATCACTATTCGTTCTGCTTATCACGGCACCAATGGTGCTTCCTGAAGTCATCACCGGTTTAGCGCTTTTAATGCTCTTTGTTACCTTAGGTGAAATCATCCCCTGGTTTGCCGACAGAGGAATATTCGCAATCTGGATTGCCCACGTTACATTCTGCTCTGCATATACCACCGTAGTTATCAGATCGCGATTCCGTGAGCTGGATATCTCTATTGAAGAAGCTGCTATGGACTTAGGCGCAGGACCTATCAAGGTATTTTTTGCCGTGATTTTACCTGCCATTATGCCTGCAGAAGTAGCTGCATTCCTGCTGTCATTTACCATGTCGATGGATGACTTGGTAATAACCAGCTTTATAGCAGGACCTGATTCGACTACACTGCCGATGCTCATTTTCTCAAGCGTCCGCCGCGGATTGTCTCCTGAAATCAATGCTCTTGCCACTATCATCGTACTTATTGTGTCGATTTTCACTTTCTTTGCCTGGCTTTCCATGGTTAAAAAGCAAAAACGTATGGCGTCTGATGCAGCAAAAGCCGCAAAAGCTGCTAAACTTGAACAACAAAGAAGTACGTTCCATTCAAAAATTTAAAGGATCGCGCCATAAGGCGCGATTTTTTTTGCCCAAAATATGTGCTTATTGCTGTTTATTTCAGTGCTTATGCTATAATTGCGGCCACTTATATGCTTATAATGCACTAAATTAGTGCAAAAAGATTAATCTACACTTTTCGGAGAGGTTATGGAACCTTACTACGCAGGTGCGTTATCTATTCTTCCGCCTATCATTGCCGTAGTTTTAGCATTGATAACAAAGGAAGTTTTCTCTTCTTTGCTGCTTGGTATTCTAACCGGAAGCCTTATTTACTCCATCGGTATCGGCAGCGACATGATTATTGTAAGCACTGTTGAAAATGCTTTCAAAATCATGGTTGATAAAGTTGATTTCAACATCATTCTCTTCTGCTCCCTTTTAGGTGCACTTGTTTATGTCATATCCATGGCTGGAGGATCTCGCGCTTACGGTAAATGGGCAGCCAAGAAAATCAAAGGTAGAAGATCTGCTTTACTTTCCACCTCAGCTTTAGGCGCTTTTATTTTTATCGACGATTATTTCAACTGTCTTACCGTCGGTACTGTAATGCGTCCTATCACCGATACTTATCGTATTTCCCGCGCAAAACTTGCATATATCATTGACGCAACGGCTGCACCTATCTGTATTATCGCCCCTATTTCCTCTTGGGCAGCTGCTGTCGGTTCCAACTTAAAGAGCACCGGTGCTTTTGAAAGTGAAATGGAAGCTTTCGTTTCCACTATTCCATGGAATTTTTATGCATTGTTATGCATTATCATGGTCATCATGGTCAGCGTCGGTAATTTCGATTTCGGACCGATGCGCCGCTCCGAGCTTGCCGCTATTCACGGTGAAAGTAAAAATGACAGCGTACAAAATGAAGACGCACCGACCATTCATGCTCAAGGAACAGTTCTTGACATGGTGATTCCTATCTTTGCTCTTATTATCTTTGCTGTTTTGTCCTTACTCTATTGCGGCGGATACTGGGGAGAAGATCCTGCTTACCATACCATAGCCTCAGCTTTCGGAAATACCTCGGCAGGACCTGCTTTGGTAATAGCATCTTTTGCTGCTCTGCTGGTTGCTTTTATTCAATTCGTGGGACGTCGTCTTTTAACCCTAAAGACTTTCATGCAAGGTGTTATCAAAGGCGTTCAAGCCATGATCCCTGCCAATATGATCTTAGTGCTTGCTTGGGCAATTTCCGGAATTTGCCGCGATCTTCTCGAAACACAGGTATTCATCGGATCTTTAGTACAAAATGATGCCGGTCTTGCCGGCAACCTGATGCCAGCCATCATTTTCGCAATCGCCAGCTTCCTGTCATTTTCTACCGGAACTGCTTGGGGAACATTCGGTATCTTAATTCCTATCGTCGTTACCGTTGCTCAAGCTATCGCTCCGTCAGGAGAACTGACCATTATTGCCTTATCTGCCACCTTGGCAGGATCGGTATTCGGCGATCACTGCTCACCGATATCCGACACCACAATTCTGTCAAGCGCAGGCTCCGGCTGCGTACATATCGAGCACGTTTCCACCCAATTGCCGTATGCATGTATTACCGCAATTTCCGCGTTCATCGGTTACGTAATTGCAGGTCTTACCTTATCTCTGCCTTTGAGCCTCGGCAGTGCTATTGTCGTCATGGTGATATCTCTTACTTACCTGCACTTGCACAACTCAAAGCGTGAAAGCATTCACGACCACTATAAAAAGGCTACGCAAGAACAATAAGTAAGCAGTACCTTACGTCTGCATTCCCGCTTAAAACAAGCGGGATTTAAATGCTGATCGATCAATAAAAAACCTCCTTTGCCTTGAACTGTACCCCGTTTGGTAGACAACTTACCAACGGGGTATTTTCATGGGTGGAAAACGTATTGCAAAAGAGATTAAACAAAAAGCACTAGAACTCTTTCAACAAGGCTTCAGCTACAAAGCAACAAGCTCACAGCTAAGCTTAAAACAGAGTACAGTAAATAATTGGTATTTATTATTTCGTTCCGGTGATACCTCTTGGGCTACGGCGAAATATCGCAAAACAAACATCGGCGTTCTGCAAAGAGCAGTTGATGAATATCTGAATACCGGGCAAGGCTATAAGACCATTGCCGTTAAATACGGAATTTCTCCTTCAACATTGTTAACAGCAAAACGAAATTTCGTAAACTATGGAGTAGTACAACTGTCCCGAGGTCGAAATTCTATGCAGTGTCTCCAAGAACAAAAGCAAAAGATAAAAAAAGAATTCAGGCAGCAAAGAAAGCGGCTGGAGGGAAAATTAGCCTCCGTAGAGAGTGCACTCTCCTGCATGTAAATCGAAGCTCGGTCTACAAGTCGTTAAAGCCATCCAAGAGGGATGAGGACGATCGGGATTTAGCTGAAAATATGCGAGAGATTCAATGTAAACACCAAGGTTGTTATGGAATCGATCGCATGACCGGAGAGCTGCTGCGGCAAGGACTCCATGTTAATCACAAAAGTATTGCGCGCATTATGAAACTGTATAAGCTCAACGCTGTTATTCGTAAAAAACGCAATTACTTTTGTGCAGTTGAGCAAGTACCGCGCCGTCAACTGCCTAAGAATCTGTTAGCACGGAAATTTCACGCAGACAAACCGGGACAAAAGCTTGTCAGCGATGTAACTTATTTATCGACAGCAGACGGACAATGGTGCTATGCCTCTTTGGTGAAAGATTTGTGTACATCGGAGATAGTTGCTTGTGTAACCGGTCGAACTCAAAATCTAAGCTTTGGCTTACAAACGCTTAAGCAGCTGAAGGACAAAATACAGCCGGGAGCAGTATTTCATACAGATCAAGGCTGTCTTTATACCCATCCGATGTTTTATCGTGAATTGAAAAACATGCGAGTTGTGCAAAGTCTATCAAGAAAAAGAAATTGTCTTGATAATGCTGTTATAGAGAGTTTTTAACGGCACGATGAAGTGTGAATGGTTTTATACTCAATTGGGTAAGGGCCGATGGAAATTATCCTTTGATGAGGTTTCTAAGAAGGTTTTCGAGTATGTGAAGTATTACAATGAGGAACGTATCCAAAAGAAATTGGGTTATCTAACACCGAGTGAATATCGGCATCAAATAACCCAAAATCAATAACCTTAACCGGTCTACTCTACGGGGTAGAGTT
>NZ_GL831047.1:0-20443 GCF_000188195.1 Succinatimonas hippei YIT 12066 | reverse complement strand
CTTAACCGGTCTACTCTACGGGGTAGAGTTCACCTGGAGTTTTTTTATAAATAAAGAAATAAGAGGCTAATACGTAATCAAAGACTTCTAACCCCAACACATCTGCAAGAATATCCGCCTACTTTTAATAACTCCACCAAGGCCTTACAAAAGTCACATAGAGAAATATAACTTGATCCTGAAACGGATATCGGCAAAATATCATCGCCAAGCTCAAATTTCCCCGTACCGTAAGCTTTTAAATCAAAAACGAGGGGAGGACACAATAAAGTCCACTCCACATCATGTATTTCTTTAATTTTTAAAAAGGCCTCAACTGCTAAATTATGCCGTTTTTCATTATTATCAAAGTGGATTCCGTCCATATCACGAACAAAAGTATCTCGTTTTTTGTCGGTATATAAAAAAGCTGAAGATCCCACAGCAATAAGCTTTATTGAGGAATTCCTAATCAGATTACACACATGCCAAAAAGGCAACTTATCGGCCCCGTACGCTTCAATACGCGGGAAAGACAAGGTATCAATAACAGCATGACATTTAGAAAAATCATTTATATTAAGCTCATGCACTTCTTTTATGATTAAAGGACCGCTGCCGATTGATGACGCAAAATGTTCTACTACGGATGCTACCTGAATTCCCGCACCTTCAGCAGCATTTACAATGCGTCTGCCAAGCTCGGTATCTGCCCCCAACACAGCGATTTTCATAAAAAACCCTTAGCAAAAGAAATAGCTATTTATAACTATTAATTGGTGACGCTGTTTAAGGTTTTCAAGTAAAAGAAAAATACTGCCCTAAAATTACGCGAAATATCTCACAAAAAGAAAAAGCACTTTCAAATCATTAGATCCAAAAGTGCTTTTACAACTTAACTATTCGTTATACATGCGAACCGCCAAGCCGCAACCAATTTTCAAAACAATTCTTGCGATGCCATTCCAAATATTGCGGATTAGGCCATGCAGTCTTATCGTCAGGCAACGACACCTGTTTTCCTTCATACTCAAGATATTCAGCAGCACCTACTGATTTAAGACAAGAAGAGGTTCGAATTACTACCTTATCGTCTGTCACGTACTCTAAGGTAATATAGCCCAAAGAAAACAGCCGATGAAAATCCGATCTGAGCAAAATACCGTTTGCAGCAATCTGCTCTTTAAAATCATAAAAAGGTCTTAGCTGAGCAACTTCAAGTAAAGGAACAATGGTCGATCCGGTAACTGCACACTTAAATTTATAAGCGGCACGAACCTTAGCATAAAAACCTGCAGAATAGCTGCGAAAATGGCTGCGGGAAGCCAGATAGTAAACACCTTTCCAAGTATCGCCGTATTTATCAAGATCCTGATTGTAAACTTTCTTTGCTACCTGATAGAGATAACGTCCGGTAGGATCGTCAATATTTAAAATAAAGCGCATACCTGACTTAAAGTGCGAAGAAACTTCATCAGGTACGGTAATAAGACTGGAACCGTCAAAAATAAAATTATTACCTAAAGTTGCTGCAATTATATTGCTGCCGCGATGACCGCCGTGCTCCTCGACTTCAGCTACAAGATCATCAAAATCTGTAACACCGTTACGCACTCCAAAACGCGACCATGCTTCATCAAGTGAAATTTTATACCACGAGATAAAGAACCCACCGCCAACAACCTTAATTTGATCTCCCATTTGACAAATATATAAAACAACTCCGCCAGGCTGAAAATCTTTAACATCCTGGGTAAGCTGCGATGACGGTTTATCTATCGACCAAAAGCAGCTGTCAAGCGATCCGGAAACTAAATATTCGCTTCTTATGATCTTGTACCATTTAGGAGAAACTTTACAGATCATGATTTGATTGGCGTGTTCCATATTCATACCTTTATCCAATAATTTCCTTCTATAGTAATTTATGTACAAACAAAATAAAATTCTGCGATATGTCACATAATTTGAAAAAATATTCTGCTGACTAAAAAGGCTTAGATTCCGCATAAAAAAGCCTTTTTTGAGTTTATTTTTTTATTTAGAAAAAATTCCCTTAAATATTAACATATTGTAAATTTTATAATTTTTAAATCCATAAAAACAAATTAAATAATTAAACTAAATAAATACCAAATATATTTTTATATAAAATTAATAATCTAAATATATTGATTATTTTTAAATTAAAAATAATTTATTTATATATGAAAACGTTTTCATAAAAATCAAGCTTAAAAATTAATTTATGTAACCGTTTTCATATATCGTTTTTATATGATTGATTGAATTTATTTAAGTAAATACATTAAAAATATAATGGTATTTATCAAAATAAGCTTTCAAACATAATTTTTTTATAGTTGCAAGCGCCCTTGAGTAAAGGTATAAATAGCAACATTAATATGCCGGGTGGCGTATTGATGGGTGAGTTTTTTTATACATAGAGGTTCTTATACATGGATACCTTAAACCACGGACTTGGTACCATAGATTACGTAATCTTCGGTATTTACGTCCTCGTCATCATTAGCGTCGGTCTTGCCGTTTCCCGTAAAAACAAGCAGAGCACCGAAGGCTACTTCCTTGCCGGTAAGTCCCTGCCTTGGTGGGCTGTCGGTGCCTCATTGATCGCAGCTAATATTTCAGCCGAGCAGTTCATCGGTATGTCAGGATCTGGCTTCGTTATCGGCCTGGGTATCGCATCCTACGAATGGATGGCTGCCATTACCTTGATTATCGTTGCAAAATTCTTCCTGCCGGTATTCATCGACAAAGGCATTTACACTATTCCTGAGTTTGTCGAAAAACGCTACAACAGCACCTTAAAGACCATTTTGGCCGTTTTCTGGTTATGCTTGTACATTTTCGTAAACTTAAGCTCAGTCTTATACTTAGGCGGTCTGGCTCTTGAAACCATCCTCGGTATCCCGATGATGTATTCAATTATCGGTCTTGCAGTCTTCGCTTTGGTTTATTCCGTATACGGCGGCTTAAGCGCTGTAGTTTGGACCGACGTTATTCAGGTTGCTGTCTTGGTTGTCGGCGGCTTTGCTACTACCTATATTGCAGTCACCTTCATCGGCGACGGACAAGGATTCTTCTCCGGCATGGGCAATCTTATGGATGCCGCACCTGATCACTTCAAGATGATTTTGGAGAAAGACAATCCTCAGTTCATGAACCTTCCCGGCATCGCCGTTCTCATCGGTGGTTTGTGGATTGCCAACCTCTATTACTGGGGCTTTAACCAGTACATCATCCAACGTACTTTTGCAGCCAAATCCGTCAATGAAGCTCAAAAAGGCCTCGTATTTGCCGGTTACTTAAAGCTCATCATTCCGTTCCTCGTCGTAATTCCGGGTATCGCCGCCTATGTCATTACCCAAGATCAGGAATTAATGGCCAAATTAGGTGCCGGTGCAGCAAACTTCCTGCCGTCACTTGATCACGCCGACCGCGCTTACCCGTGGTTAACCCAGTTCCTGCCTATGGGCGTTAAAGGCTTAGTATTCGCCGCCTTGGCTGCAGCTATCGTATCTTCCTTAGCTTCAATGTTAAACTCTACTGCTACTATCTTCACTATGGATATTTACAAGCAGTACATCAACAAGCAAGCTTCTGATTTACGTTTAGTTAACGTCGGACGTTTAACTGCAATCATCGCCTTAATCATCGCCGTCTTCATGGCTCCGATGTTAGGTGCTATCGATCAGGCCTTCCAATTCATTCAGGAATACACCGGCTTAGTTTCCCCGGGCATCCTTGCAGTATTCATGTTAGGTCTCTTCTACAAGAAGACCACCACCAAAGCAGCATCCATCGGTGTTATCGCTTCAATCCCTATCGCCTTGCTGCTTAAGTTCCTGCCGTTGGAGCTTCCGTTCCTCGATCAGATGTTGTACACCTTCATCCTTACCATCGCTATCATTGTCTTCGTATCCTTGGATTCTTCCGACAATGACGACGATCCTAAGGCCATCATTCTCACTAAGAAGATGTTCATCACCTCTGCAGGATTTAAGATTGGTGCTTATATTGTCTGCCTTATCACTGCTGTCTTATACGCACTGTTCTGGTAATAACGAGATAAAAAGCGGTAAATGTGCCGCTTAATTAGAATGAGCCGCGAAACAAAATCGCGGCTTTTTTGTATTAAAAAATTAAATTTTTGCTTTTTTAAAAAATTGAACTATATATTTATATGTAAGGCAAGGCATTTAAAAGGATCGGTGAACTAAAAAACCTTTCTTTTTTGTCCTGATCTCCAATCGTAACAAAGCCCTTCGCCCTACACCTCATGAAACCGGTAAAGTTTTATGGACAAGCAGCCGTCGGGAAATGCCCGCGGCTGTTTCGTTTTTAACGTTCTACTTTAGGCAAATTTAAATTATTAATATCGGCAACCACATTTTTACGCCAAGAGAATTCAAGATAAGGGACTTCGTTTAAATATTTTTTCAAAAAATAGTCATAAACGTATTTTTTAGCAGCCAACAGCTCAGGAGCAATACCTGCATCATGAGCACACTTCTCTAAATAGCGTTTAAGGCGCTTAAATGCGTCTTTTAATTCTCTTTTATGCGCAAAATAATTAATTGGCAGCAGTAAATCAGAACGTTCAGGTAAGGTAAGGCTTTCTTTTATCCATTCAATAATCATAGCCCCGTGCTGACGAATAGCGCCCCATTTTACTCCACAAGATGCAAGGCCCTGTAATGTAAGCGGCGAGTTTTTCGCTACATCACATAATGCACCGGTAGTAATAACATGATTTAAAGCAATATCGTGCTTTAAAGCAAACTCAAGGCGCTTTTGGCATAAATACTGCAATCTTGTAAGAGCATCGTTTTTAAGTAAACCTGCTCCTTTTATTTGCCTGTATGCTGTTTGAGGATTATAAACAATATCTGCGTCGGCCTTTTTAAGCTCCATCTCCGCTAAAAAATAAGAAAAGCGCTTTTCATCAATACGTTTATAAAGAAGCTTATACATCTCTTCTAAATACTCAACGTCAAGCGCTGCATAGATAAGCTGATTTTCAGATAAAGGACGGTAAAGCCAATCAGTACGGGTACAATCTTTTTCAAGTTCTGCTCCCACTAATTCTTTTACATAAGCGTTAAGACCTTTCCCGTATAGGAAATCATCAAAAGCGGCTAAAAGCTGCAGATCATAGACTTTCTGCGGTAATAATGAAGCAAAACCGTTATCTCGCGCAATCTTAACTAATATCTCCAGATCTTCATCCCCGGAAAAAATAAGTACCGCAGCTTTTGTTTCGGTTAATGTTCTAACTAAATCCTTTATGTTTAAAGCTACCGGATCAACAAGATATGTTTCATTTTTAAATCTTAACTGTAAAAGACCTAAGATCGGAAATAAGGTGTTTATTCTGACAAATTCAGTATCAAGAGAAATAAAATCTTCATCAGTTAAAGATCTGATACTGTCTATAAGTAAATCAAGTTTGGTTTTTTCGTCAACTTTTATATATGAAATCTCTTGCATGATCATTTAGCTTCAGTACGCAAACGACGGCGCAAAACCTTGCCGATGGCAGATTTTGGCAAATCATTAGTAAATTCGACAATGTGCGGAATTTTATACGGAGTGAGATACGATCTGCAATAATCCTTTATTTCCTCAGCAGTAACCGACGGATCGCGTTTTACCACAAAAAGCTTGATTGCTTCTCCGGTCTTATCTGATTTAACGCCGATTGCAGCACATTCAAGCACTTTATCGAACTTACTGACCACATCTTCAATTTCCGACGGAAAAACATTAAATCCCGACACTAAAATCATATCTTTTAATCTATCGATAATCTTAATGTAGCCGCCTTCAAGCCAAACCGCGATATCGCCCGTACGCACATAACCGTCATGCATTACTTTTTTAGTATCCTCTTCATTATGATAATAACCTTTCATAACTTGAGGGCCTTTGATTTCAAGCTCACCGGGCGTATTCAAATCCCAAATTTCATTATCATCAGCGTCAATAATACGGGCATAAGTCCCGGGTAAAGGCAGACCTATTGATCCTGTATATTCTTTTGCCGTATAAGGACATACTGAGCATACTGGAGAGCATTCTGTAAGACCGTAACCTTCCAAAATGTTAAGACCGGTTCGCGCTTTAAAACGCTGCGCAACCCCAGACTGTACCGCAGCTCCGCCGCCGATGACAAGACGCAGTCGCCCTAAAGCTACGTGTTCAAAATCCGGATGATTTAATAAGGCATTAAATAAAGTATTAACTCCGGTAAAAATCGAAATATCAGGATGATGCTTTAATTCTTTAATAAAATCCTTAATTCTGCGCGGATCGGTAATAAGGATGTTGGTCGCACCGATTGCAAAGAACAACATGCAGTTTACCGTCATCGCAAAAATATGGTAAAGCGGCAAAGCGGTAACCACGGTTTCCCGTCCCCTGTCGACAACCGATCCGTAATAGGCTAACAATTCTGAAATATTAGCAATAATATTGCCATGAGTTAATTCAGCACCTTTAGGCTTTCCCGTCGTACCGCCGGTATATTGCAAAAATGCTATATCATCATAACGATTAAGAACCGGATCAAGAGTCAGCTGTGAGCCGATACGCAAAGCTTTTTTAAAGGAAATGCTGTTAGGCATAATGAATTTAGGCACCATTTTTAAAACGGATCGCACCATAAAATTCACTAAGCGCCCGCGAAAAAATCCCAGAGCATCGCCGACTCCCGTCACTATGACATGCCGTATCCGGGTTTGCCCGATAACTTTCTGCAGATTAAAAGCATAATTGGCAATTACCACAATGGCATCAGCCTTACAATCGGCAAGCTGTGTTCCAAGTTCGCGCGGAGTATATAAAGGATTTATGTTAACTACAGTAAGTCCGGCCTTTAACGCGGCAAAAAGAGCAATCGGATATTGAATAAGGTTGGGCATCATTATTGCAAGCCTATCACCCTTTTTAAGCTTGCAATATTTTTGTAAAAATGCGGCGAAATACTCAACTTCCACCGCAAGATTTTCATATGAGATATGACCGGACATATTAATATATGCGGTCTTATCTGCGTAGCGTCGCACTACATAATCAAAGAGGTCATTTAAATTTTCAAACGGACGAGTGTCAACGTCAAAAGAAACTTCAGGAGGATAACTTTTAATCCACGGCAGATCCTTTTGCGTCATAAAACCTCTTTGCTATGAGTGAGCCTTGGCAAATTTATCTAAATACCTCACCAAAACTTCTACACCCTCAAGCGGCATGGCATTATAGATGCTAGCACGCATTCCGCCTAAAACTTTGTGTCCCTTAAGTCCCACCAAATGCTCAGATTTTGCCTGAGCTAAAAATTCGGCATTGAGACTCTCGTCTTTTAAAGTAAACACGCAATTTACGCGAGAGCGATCAGATTTGGCGATAGGACAGCGGTAAAAGTCTGTACTATCAAGAAAATTATATAAAAGGTTTGCTTTCTGACAATTACGTTTTTCCAGTTCTGCGACACCGCCCAAGTCTTTAATCCATTTAAAGTCAAGACCGGCCATATACCAGGCAAAAGAATTAGGAGTGTTGTACATGGAATCATGAGCGGCAAGCACGGACCAGTCAAAAATTGACGGACAATATTTGCGGGCCCGCCCCAGTAAATCTTCTCTTACGATAGTAACGGTAAGACCGGCAGGAGCGACGTTCTTCTGTGCACCGAAAATAATCGCGCCGAATTTAGACACATCAATCTTACGGGTAAGAATATTCGATGACATGTCAACAATTAAAGGAATGTCTCCCGTCTCAGGCAGATTAAACATTTCAATACCGTTTACGGTTTCATTAAGGCAGGCATAAGCGTAAGCAGCGCCGGGAGTTACCTGCATCTTTGAGTAATCTATATAAAAATTACCGTCACTGTCTTTCTCGACGCATTCATGCAAAATTGCTTTACCGTAACGCTCGGCACATTCTTTATACGCGCAGCGTGACCAGTGTCCGGTCACGAAATAATCGGCAAATCCGTCCTCGGGAAGAATATTTAAAGGAACAGCGGCAAACTGACCGCGTCCGCCGCCCTGCTCAAACAATATTTTATAATTTGCAGGAATTTCCATAATATCGCGCAACAGCTGTTCAGCCTCTGCTGCTACCGCCATATACTCGGCGCTGCGATGCGACATTTCTACAATACCCATTCCAAGACCGTTAAAATCACAAAACTCCTTTTGTGCCTTTTCCATAACGGGTACAGGGATCATGCTCGGACCTGCACTATAATTCCAAACCTTCATTTAAATATCCTCCTTGGAGGTTTCTTCAGCGTCTTTATCTTTTCCGCCGTTTAATTTTTCAATAATCTCAAGCTCGTCATTCTTATCAAGATTACGGGCATTACGGGTATGCTCATTTGACGCAACGACGTTCTCAGGTATTGATTGTAACGCAATTATGCTTTCACCTTCATATGGACGCATCACGATTACACCGCCTGCAGTACGTCCGGGCAAAGGCAAGTTGCTTACCGGAGTACGTGTCATATGACCTAAATCGGTAATGACAAGATAATCACTGTTAATGTCAGAGCGAACTACCCCTACAAGCTTTCCGTTACGATCCATATGACTCATGGTCTTAACGCCGCTGCTGCCGCGGTTCATGCGCAAAGGAATGTCAGTTAACAAAATACGCTTGCCGTAGCCGTTTGCCGTTACCATTACCGCTTCAGGATCTGTTTCGTCAACACTTAACAAAATTAATGACACGGCGGTTTGTCCTGGTCTTAACTTAATAATGCGCAAGGCACCGCTGCCGCGTCCTGACGGTCTTATTCCCTGACCTGCATGACGATCGACGACTTTTACCTCACCTTCCGAGGACTGATCTTCATTTTCCTCAACCTCCGGCTCAGCTCCGTCATCATCGCTCTCATCATTATCTGCGACATCTTTTTTATTGTAGAACTCACATATGCGGATGCATTGCCCGTCAGAGCTGAATACGAAGACATCATCATCTCCGCTTGAAATCTCAGCTCCCATCAAGCTGTCGCCTTCACGTAAAGTTATTGCCTTAATCGCTTGATCGTTTACGCGCTGCATAAATGACTTAAAAGCACTGAGTTTTACTTTCTTGATATACCCCATAACGGTTGCCATGATGATGAAATGATTTTCATCAAATTCGGACACCGGGAGCAAAGCAGTGATTTTTTCACCCTCTTCAATTTTAAAGATATTCTGAATAGGACGTCCGCGCCATGTTCTGTTTTCGGAGGTCGGCAAATCAAATACCTTGGAAGCAAAAACGCGTCCTTTATCGGTAAAGCACATCAAGGTATCATGAGTATTGGTTACAGCCATGCGGGAAATGAAATCATCATCCTTAAGCTTTGCCGCCTGACGGCCTTTACCTCCGCGCTGCTGAGCTTCATAAGTGGAAATATCCTGATATTTAATGTAGCCTTCCTGCGACAGAGTAACAATAACATCCTGCGGCGCGATAAAATCGGCTTTGGATAACTTACCGTAATCTTCGGTAAAATCACTGCGGCGTTTGTCGGCAAAAGCTTCTTTGACTTCAATAAGCTCGCCGCGAATGACCTCGTTCATGCGCACGGGATTATTCAATATTTCAAGATAACCCTTGATGTTTTCGATAAGTGCCTTGTAATCTGCCTGAATTTCATCTCCTGCAAGATGGGTAAGTCTTTGCAGCTGCAAAGCAAGAATCGCGCGCGCCTGCTCTTCAGACAAATAGTACTTATCGTCATGAAGTCCAGCTTTTGGATCAATTCCTGACGGCAGGCAAATATTAAATCCTTCTTCAGTTCTTTCAATTAAAGAAGAAATCAAAGTACCGTCCCACGGTTCCTCCATCAAACGACGGCGGGCTTCATCGGCATTAGCCGAATCCGTAATCATGTCGACAATCTTATTGATGTTAGCTTTGGCAACGATTAAGCCTTCATCAAGGAATGCCTTACGGCGATCCTGACGCAGCAGGTAAACTGTACGGCGGGTTACAACCTCGCGACGGAAATTAATAAACTCGCTTAAAATCTCCTTAAGGGGCAGCTGCCGCGGATGATTATGCACCAGAGCAATCATGTTTATCGGGAAGCTTGACTGCAAAGAGGTACGTTCAAATAAATTATTTAAAACCGCCTCTTCATAAGCATCGCGCTTTAAGTCAATAGCAATACGTACCTGATTGTCTTTATCGGATAAATCATTGACTTCCGAAATGCCTTCAATTTTTTTATCTCGTACAAGCTCGGCAATTTGTTTTACGATAGCGCTCTTATTGACGACATAAGGAATCTCATCGACATATATGGTCTTGCGCCCCGACTTATCTTCCTCAATATGAGTGCGGGCACGCATAATGCAGCGGCCGCGGCCGGTGCGATAAGCTTCACGGATGCCGGCATTGCCGACGATAAAGCCTCCTGTAGGAAAATCAGGACCCGGGATATAACGCATAAGATCGTCAAGACCTAAATCCGGATTGTCAAGCAGCGCTACGGTACCGTCAATCACTTCCCCTAAATTATGCGGCGGAATATTGGTTGCCATACCAACAGCAATGCCGGATGAACCGTTTACAAGCAAATTCGGGAAACGAGTCGGCAGCACCTCAGGGATTTGCTCATTGCCGTCATAGTTAGGATAAGTATCGACGGTTTCCTTATCAATATCCTGCAGCATCATTTCGGCAATCTTGGTCATGCGTACTTCGGTGTAACGCATTGCCGCCGGACCGTCGCCGTCGATATTACCGAAGTTGCCCTGACCGAAAATAAGCGGAGCACGCATGGAGAACCATTGAGCCATACGCACGATGGTTTCATATACGGCTGCATCTCCGTGCGGATGGAAACGACCGATTACATCACCTACGACACGAGCGGATTTTTTAGTCTGACCGTTATGCCAAATCTTTAAATCGTACATATCATAAAGCACACGGCGATGCACGGGTTTTAAACCGTCACGAACATCAGGCAGCGCACGATCGACAATTACCGACATCGCGTAATCGATAAAGGATTTTTTAAGCTCATCTTCAAGCTTTACGGTTGCCACATTGGCAGATACGCTCTGCGATGCCGTATCAATACCGTCATCAGAATGGTCTTCACTGCTTTGCCTTATGCCTGCAGACGCAGTGACATCTCCGCTGCCATCCTGTTTTACTGAATTTTGTGATTCCTGATTTAAAGAATCGTCGGTAATATCCGCCATGAAAAGTACCTTAATAAGAGGGGATCGTAAATCTTCAAAATAATTTGCGTCATTTATAAGACGCTTTTTTCACTTTGTCTTATGACAAGTAATTTTAAGCACGGGGAAATCTACTTTGAAAGTAAATTAACCAAACTAAAAACCTTTGATAATGCACTAATTTTTATATGAAATTAATGCCGAAAACAGCGTAGCATTTTAGCATTTTTCTCATTTTTAAGCAATTTTTACCCATAGAAACACATACAAAAAAAGGTACAATAAGTATCTTAAAAACAAAACAAAAAGAGGAATGAGCATGTGGTTTAAAAATGCCAGAATTTACCGCCTTGAACTTAGTGAAGAAATCAAAAATTATTTCAAAGACGAAGAACTTTTAGAAAAAACCGTAAGTGAAAAAGCATATCGTCCGTGCATGGCTCAAGAGGTATCTACTTTAGGTTTTGCACCGATTTTCGGCAAAAGCGCTAAAGCTTTCACTTTTTCAAATGCACATAATCACTTTTTTAAGATTGTAGAAGAAAATAAGCTTTTACCGGCTTCAGTTATTAAAAACGAGCTTGATGAAGAAATCGAAAATAAAGAAATCGCTTTAAAGCGGGAACTGCGTAAAAATGAAAAGCAGGCACTTAAAACCGCCGTCGTTAATAAACTTTTAGCTAAAGCTTTTTCGGCTCGCCGCGAACTTTTGATCTGCGTTAATTCAGAAAAAGGCTATGTAGCAGTGTCAGTATCGTCGGCAAAACGTGCCGAACGGGCTATCGCCATGCTGCGAGAAGCTTTTTCAACATTTCCGGCCAAATGCTTCCAGCCCCGCTGCGTTGTTGAAGATCGCATGACATCCTGGATATCAAATAATGATTTGCCTAATGTTTTTACATTAGGCAATGATGCCACATTAAAAAGTACTGATGATGAAGGCGGTACCGTAAAGGTATCAAAAGAAGATTTAAGCTCCGACGAAATTGCCGTACATATAAATGCCGGCAAAGTAATAACCGATTTACAGCTTATTTTTGAAGATACCGTTATGTGTGTACTTTCTTCTGACTTAACGGTCAAAAGAATGCGCCCTCTTGATCAATTCCTTGAAAAGAACCTTCCTGAGAAATCAGATGATGCCGTTGCCGATATGGCTGCGCATTTATGTCTGCAAGGGGAGGTCTTGACTTCATTAATCGACAGCATTTCAGAGATTTTTGACTGTGAATAAACCCGAACTTTTAGCTCCTGCAGGAAGCTTTGAACATTTAAAAATGGCTGCAGCTTACGGTGCCGATGCCGTTTATGCCGGAATTCCCCGCTGGTCGCTGCGCGTTCGCGGCAACGGATTTACCCGTGAAGATTTTGCCAAAGGAATTGACCATCTGCACGAACGCGGCAAGAAATTTTTTGCCGTATTAAATGTAATTCCGCACATGAGAAGAACGCAGTCATTTATTCCTGCGCTTGATGAAGTTGCGGCATTAAAACCCGATGCTTTTATTATGGCTGATCCGGGGCTTATCATGCTGGCCCGTGAACGCCATCCTGATATTCCAGTTCACCTTTCCGTCCAAGCAAATACCGTAAACTCCGGAACCGTAAAGTTCTGGCAGAAAATCGGCATTACCCGCTGCATTCTTGCCCGTGAGCTTACGCTGCAGGAAATCGCCATGATCCGTGATGATTGCCCTGACATGGAACTTGAAGTGTTCGTGCACGGAGCTTTGTGTATTGCAGTATCGGGACGCTGCCTTATTTCAGGGCTGCTTGCGCGCCGTGATGCTAATGTCGGGGCTTGTACCAACTCCTGCCGCTGGGGTTATAACGTTCGTTCTCTATACGCAGAAATCGAAGAAAGCTCTAAACGTCAAGGAGAGTGGATGCCGATTGAAGAGGATGAGCACGGGTCTTATCTTTTAAACTCAAAAGATTTATGCGCACTGCCATTAATTAAGCGTTTAATGGACATCGGAGTTGATTCGCTTAAAATTGAAGGACGTTCCCGTTCTCCTTTTTACTCAGGTGCCGTAAGCCGGGCTTACCGTTTGGCCATTGACAGCATTGCAGCAGGCGGCGAAATCCCTAATGAATCCTTTGAAATAGTAAATTCCATTCCATCCCGCGGATATACGACAGGTCTTCTTGAAGTTCACCGTCCTGATGAAACGCAGGAATATACCACTAATTCGCCCACCCACGGCAATTGGATAATCGTTGGTGCAATTGAAGAGCAAAAAGATGAAAGACTTTATATCAAAGTTAAAAACCGTTTTGCCAAAGACGATAAATTAATTCTTTTCACTCCTAAAGGTCAGATCCTGCTTAACGGCAATACCATGCTGGATAAACACGGAAAGCCTTGCGATCTTGCTCCGGGTGACGGATATTACGTAAGTCTTGCCCTAAAAGATCCTGTAGATATTTCTACTGCCGTACTATTAAGAGCCAATCATTAATTAAAAATGAGCCTCTTGCTGTTAGAGAGGCTCTTAAATCTTATTTTTGCTTCACACCTAAAGCCTTATACAAAGGATCCGGTTGATCTTTAACATTCTCCGTTATTCTATCCAAAGTAAAACAGTGAACCAGAGAGCACAAACCTCACCCTCCTGCCCCAGCCGTATTCCTTAGTAAAGGATATTAACGGCTGCAAACCGAATCTTTTTCGTTATGCGCATGACACTGCGAGCTGTTCCATTCCCTGCTCTTAAACCCATTCATTCCCTTAAGCTTAGTATTTTAATATCAACAGTGCTGGCAGAGCTGAGTACTCGGGAAATAGCGGTTTACTTTAAGGAAGATGCGACCATACCATTGTGCTTTGCAGGTCAATTTCCGCATCATGGTGTTCAAACATGAACATTACTTTTCATACACTTAAAGTAAATCTTATTGGCTCTTTTATTTGACAACCTCCTCGGTCTAAAGACCGAAGATCCTATTACTAAACAACAATATTGCTATTGTTGTAAACTTCGGCGGGTTCCTGCTGCCGATCTTCAACGAGGTTAGCTTGCCGGGATATCCTAGCAAGCCTGCCCTTGTTTTGTGTCAATTTAATGTCTTTACAATTGCAACATTGGCTTTTGTCTGAATTCGTGAGACTTTATCTGACAGCAGTATGGCAGATGCCTTATACATTCGTACTGAATAATGGAGTTTTTCGGCATCTTTGATAAATTACTTAACTAAAAGGCGTAGGATCACCTCTGCCTACACGTCTTACCACCGGAATATCATCTTCAAAACGAATAACAGTTGTCGGCATTGCATCTAGAACACCGCCGTCTACGATAACGTCCACAATAGATCCTATTTCATCATTAATAGTTATCGGATCATTTTCAGGCTCTTCATGATCGGGGAGAATAAGAGAACAGCTTAAAAGGGGCTCTGAACATTCATTTAATAAAGCTTCAATAATAGCCCCTGCCGGAACACGAATTCCGATAGTGCGTTTTTTCTCATTCATTAAACGTCTCGGAACCTCTTTAGTTGCCGGCAAAATAAAAGTGTAAGCTCCCGGAGTATTGTTCTTAAGTAAACGAAACACGTTATTGCTTACTTTTGCATAGGTTGAAAGCTCGGAAAGATCGCGGCAAATCAATGTAAAATTATGCTTTTTACTTATTTTGCGAATTGCGGCAATTCTTTCCATGGCATTTTTATCGCCTATATTGCAGCACAGAGCATACGCAGAGTCTGTAGGAATAACCCCGACACCGCCGGATTCAATAATAGAACAGGCTTTTTTAATAAAACGCGGCTGCGGGTTATCAGGATGAATAGATATAAATTCTGCTGCCATAATAAATACTCGTTTTTATAAACATGCTTCTTAAATTTGAGTTTTTCGTGTCGTCAATAGAATAGCCAAAAAGCTTATAAAAGTCACGGTAAGCGCTAATACCGCCCATAACATACAAGCTTTTTAGCTTAAAAAGCGTAAGCCTTTGCTTCAGAACAAGTCCACACCGGGGTGATGCCTTCGGGTAAATCAATATTACGCCCGATATCGCGATACGGTCCTTCACTATGAAAGTCAGATCCTACCGAGCCTAACATATCATACTGACGGCATAAGCTTGCTAAATAATCTCTATCGTTTAATCCCTGCTGACAGGATGATACTTCAAGAGCGATGCCTCCGCAGTCCTTAAACTCTTCAATAAGCTTGCGCAGCTTGGTATTGGTCAAATCATAACGGCGGGGATGAGCAAGAACCGCAACTCCGCCTGACTGTTTAATCGCCTCAACCGCAGTCCCTATTTCCATCCACTCGGTACAGACGTATGCGCGTTTTCCTTTCTTTAAAAAAGCATTAAAAGCATCATCAGTAGAAGATGCCCCGCCGACACTTACTAAAAAGCGTGCATAATTACCGCGAGTGATAATAGCACCATCACCGGCCATAGCTTTGGTTCGTTCATAAGCGTTGGGAAAACCGATCCTGCTTAATTTGTAACCGATTTTTTCAGCTCGTTCGATGCGTTTGCCATTCTGCTCTTTAACCAGATTAAGCATATACGAGCATTCAGGATTGATGAAAAGACCGACAATATGAATTTGCTGATGCTGCCATGTAGTTGAGATCTCAATACCCGGAATAACGCAAATACGTCCGCAAGCGGCAGCTTGAGCAGCTTTAATGCCATTTACCGTGTCATGATCAGTTATGGCAAGATGCGTAAGTTTATAATTAACGGCTCTATCAACCACACCTTCAGGTGACAGCGCACCGTCAGACGCATTAGTATGACAATGTAAATCAATAAAACTCATGAATTCGCCTTCATTTCCAACTCTTCCCAACGAGTATATAAAGCATCAAGCCGTTCCTGAAGTTTTGCCCGTTCAAGAGTAAGCCCTTTTGCTTTCACACCGCCGTCAGAATAAATTGCCGGATCGGCAATCTTAACGTCTACTGCAGCAATTTGGCTTTCAAGATCTTCAACTTTTTGCGGCAAATCTTTTAATTCAAAGGATTCGCTATAAGTAAGACCGGATTTTTTAGGTTTGTCTTTTTTATCTTTACGATCAAGCCCTGCTGCAGATATTTTCTCTTCAGTCTTATCTTTTTTGCCTATTCTTTCATAGTAAGCGACCACATCGGACCAACCGCCGACAATTGACTCTATATGACCGCTGCCGTCAAAAATCCAAGTTTCAGTCGCGACCTTGTCTATAAATTTGCGATCATGACTTATCACCATGACCGTTCCCGGAAAGTTATCAACAAGCTCTTCTAATAATTCTAAAGTCTCAAGATCAAGATCGTTCGTCGGCTCGTCCATAATTAGAACATTACAAGGACGGGCAAAAATTCTGGCAAGCATCAAACGGTTTTTCTCACCACCTGAAAGGACCGAGACCGGAGAGCGGGAGCGACGCGCCGTAAACAAAAAGTTTTTAAGATAAGAAAGAACGTGCGTCGTTTTCCCGTTGATTATAACATCCTTACGACCTTCGGCGACATTATCGGCAACAGTTTTATTTTCAACAAGCTGCTCATGATATTGATCAAAATACTGTGCAATAACGTTAGCACCGACACGAACTTTTCCGTGTGTCTGATGTAAAAGCCCCAAAAGAACCTTAATTAAAGTAGTTTTTCCTGCACCGTTAGGTCCGACGATTCCGATGCGATCTTTTCGCATTACGGTTGCACTGAAATTGTCTATAACCTTTTTACCGTCAAACTCAACCGTCACGTCATGCAATTCATATACGATATTGCCGGAACGATCTGCTTCCGATACCTGCATAATGACATTGCCTTGACGATCGCGGCGATTTTTTCTTTCCTCGCGCATCTGTTCAAGATTACGCACACGTCCTTCATTTCTGGCAAGGCGCGCCTTTACACCGCGACGGATCCAAGCTTCTTCTTCAGATAAAATTCTATCGAACTCTTTGCGCTCTAACGACTCCATTCTAAGTCTTTCATCTCGCAGCCTTATATAAGCTTCAAAAGAGCCCGGATAAGAATAAAGCTTTCCTCTATCAAGCTCTACGATCCTGCTGGCACAATGATCGGCAAAAGTCCTATCATGAGTAATGAAAATTAATGCACCTTTAAAATCATTTAGCCAAGTTTCAAGCCATTCAATGGTCTCAATATCAAGATGATTGGTCGGCTCATCTAAAAGCAGCACGTCAGGCTCACAGGATAAAGCTGCAGCCAATGCCACCTTGCGCCGCCAGCCTCCGGATAAGGATTGAAGCGGAGTTTCAGGATCGATTTCCATTTTATTTAAAATCTTGCGGATGATACCGTCTTTTTTCCATCCGTCATGACTTTCAATAAAAGCAGCAAGCGACGCCTGTTCTTGTTCATCATCGCTTAAAAAAAATCTTGCCAGACTTTGACCTACTACCGGCAATGCCTTTGCAACCATCGTATAAGCAGTGCCTTCTGTATTTTGCGGCGGATCCTGTTCAAGGCGCGCAATATTAAGACCTTGCTTTATAATAAGTCTGCCGTCATCTAAGGCGTTAAGGCCGGCAAATACCTTCAACAAGGTTGACTTTCCGGTACCGTTACGTCCTAAAAGACATATTTTTTCACCTTCTTCCAAGGCAAAATCGGCATTATCAAGCAATAAATCATCGCCGTAGGCAAGTTTTGCCTCAAGTAAAGAAATTAAAGCCATTACAGATCCTTAATTCCCTCGGGGCCCCACACTCGTCCGCGAACTTGAGCTTTTTCTTTACTAAAACGCGGAGCCTTGCGCCCGTTTCTCTCCCTGTTGAATTTCCCGTCCCGCGAAGAAAAATCAGAAAAACGCTCTTTATTACCGAATTTTCCGCTTTGATAAGATCCGCGGCGATCTTGAGCTGCCTCATCTTTTAACTCGCGACTCTTTTTATAACTGAAGCGATTTTCCTTATCACTTAAAGTTTTGGACCAGCGCGGAACATTAGTGACGGTAACAAGCGGAGTTACTTCACCTTTACACTCTGCTTTAGTAAAAGAAAGCATAAAGCAGCTGTGACTGTTTTTACTGCGCATAAAATCACGAGGAATGGTAAATTTAGTGATATCTTTAACTGTAAATCCGTAATCCTTGATATTTTCATCAAGCTTAAAATTACGCCGATTAGTACAGAAAATCACATTACCGCCGTCTTTTAAATGACGCGTAAGATTAGCAAGCAGCATCAGATGATCGCGCTGCACGTCAAAAGTCTTTGACATGCGCTTTGAATTTGAAAAGGTCGGCGGATCTATATAGATTAAATCAAAACTCTCATTATGATCGGAGGAAAGCCAAGCCAAACAGTCAGCCTGAATAAAATCATGTCCTTTAAGGCTTATATTATTAAGCTTAAAGTTATCCATACCCCAATCAAGATAGGTTCTGCTCATATCAACGGTAACCGTACGCACGGCTCCGCCTAAAGCCGCCATCACCGAGGCGCTCGCGGTATAGGCAAACAAATTTAAAAATGACTTGTCTTTTGCTTCTTTTCTGATTAAAGCACGAATAGGACGGGCATCCAGGAATAAGCCCGTATCAAGATAATCTTCAAGATTAACTTTAAAACGAGCATCCTTTTCATAAACCTCAAAAAAGTTATTAGTTTTAACTTCGCTCTTTTCGTACTGCTGTGAACCTTTTTGTCTTTCACGGCTTTTTAAAATAACGTGATCGCCGGGAACTCCGGTAACCCGTATAACCGCACTTATCATATCAAGTACGCGACGACGAGCTATTTGTGCCGAAACAGTTGAAGGAGCAGCATACTCCTGTACCACGTAATTATCGCCGTAACAATCAATTGCCGCCTGATAATCAGGCAAGTCGGCATCATAAACGCGATAAGCGTTAGTTTCCTCGTTTTGCGCCCACTTTTTTATAAACTTGATGTTTTTAGTTAAACGGTTTGCAAAATCTGCTGCAGGCTCTGCTGACCTATTAATCTCAGCAACTTCTTTTTCAGGCTCTTCATTTGACAAATTAATTGTAAAAACTCTAAGCTGACACTGCAAAGCACCGTTATAAAGCTTATATACCTTATCAGGATGTAAACGAATGCATGACAGCAAATCATTTGAGCTTGAAATTACGGCAGCTGTCGAACCTTTAAAATTCTCCTTAAGTTTTTGCCCCAGATCTCCGTATAAAGCAATAAGCTCATTGAAGTTACCCATTCTTTCGCCATACGGAGGGTTGGTAACTACGGTAACCGGCAAATTATTGTCAAAAGGATTATATAAAGCACTTAACGGACATGCTTTAGTTTCAATAATTTCAGAAAAACCCGCTTTATAAGCGTTTGATGCTGCAATATCAACAATATTCGAATCCGCATCAAAACCTACTATCTTAGTCCCTTTTTCCTTAGCTGCCTTAAGTCCGCGGTTTGAACGCAAGGTCGCCTCAGCCAAAAGAGCCTGCCACTTATCTTTATCAAAAATTTTAAGTTTGAAAAAACCAAAGTGCGAGCGTCTTAAACCCGGGGCCGTATCAGTAGCAATAGCGGCAGCCTCAAGTAAAAGAGTTCCCGAGCCGCACATCGGATCTAAAAAGTTCTGCCCTGCATATCCCGAACGAACAACCATCGCTGCAGCTAAATTTTCTTTTAAAGGAGCAATTCCGGTGTTACGGTGATATTCACGCTTTAATAAAGCAAGGCCTGAAATATCTATTCCTATAAAGGCCTGACCTTTACGCTCCAAATGAGCAAAAATTCTGACATCAGGCTGATGACGATCAACATCCGGACGTTTACCGTCACTTTTTAACAGGCGATCACAGACAGCATCCTTTACTTTCAATGCACCGTACTGCGTATTACGAATGGATTCGTTAGTACCGGAAAATTCCACGGCAATGGTTTCATTGCTTGAAAAATAATTTTCCCACGCAACACCTGCCGCCCCCATATATAAATCGGTATCATCATTACAATAAAAGCTCTGCAGATTCAATAAAATGCGTGAAGCAAAACGGCTCCATAAACAAGCCCGCATGCCGTCGGCAAATTCTCCGTCAAAATAGACGCCTGCAACCGTTTCTTTAACATTTTTAAGATTTAAAGAAGTTAATTCGTTAAATAAAAGACCTTCAAGACCCTTGGGACAAGGAGCAAAAAACTTCAGCATAGAATCTCCATAATTTTAGTGGAGCTATTATATCAAGCGACATATCGGTATTTTTGCTAAAAAAACTTATATTTTTAACTAAAAAGCCCCAATTATGAACTCTACCCCGTAGAGTAGACCGGTTAAG
>NZ_GL831046.1 GCF_000188195.1 Succinatimonas hippei YIT 12066 | reverse complement strand
CTTTAACCCTAAAAGTTGCGAGTTTTTACTGATCTAGTGTCTATTATATTAGACACTAGATTGCAACCGAAGGAAATCATTTATAAGTCTCGGTTTTAAACCGGGACTTTCATTTATCTTGTCAGCACATCAATATCGTCGTCGGGCTCGGCATATCCTTCCATGAGTTCAGGCATAATTTCCGCGTCCTCCTCATCAATGCTCTTGTCACTGTTGGTCTTAGGCGCATCTTCAGGAGGAAGAACACCGAGTTTGTTGTAGATCTCAGCAAGATTTTTAACAATCGGACTGAAGTAAGAGCCGTGTTCATATTGAGTAACCTCAATACTGCTTAAGGTTTTTAACAGCTTCTGATCGCTGTCATAAGCTGCTCTGAATCCCTTGTCGGCAATTTTAGCGATCTTCTTACGCAGCATAATAGCTATGGACGTGGCGATAAATTGGACAAAAACCCGCCCTTCGAGCGAGTAGTCATCCGAGCTTCTGAGTCGGTTGAAACCTAAAGTATCTTTGTAATGGTTGAATGCTTTTTCAACCTCGATTCGGTCATAATAAGCCCTATAAGCTTCAATGGGATTTTTAACGGAATCAGAGACAAGAAAGCGTACCCCTTTAAGCTCCAGCTCCTTGTGGTAAGCGGTCAAATTGATTTCATATTCATTCTTTTCCGTATTGAAGCATAAATAGGTATCTTTGAACTCCTGATATTCTTTGCATAACTCTTTGTCGCTGTAAATGGCGTTTAAAGTACGTTCAATATTAGTTTTTAATATTTCCTCAGCCCGCATACGGATAAACGGATTGTAATAAATATGAACGAAGAGACGGGCCTTTTCATGGGGAGGTCTCTTACAGTCGGTTTGATAGTTGACAGGATAGCTCCAATTTATTTCTACGGTATAACAGTGATTGCCACAGGCGGCACTGCTGAAATTAATGGGATTTTTTAATGCATTACGGTTTTCACGAAAGAGATTTTTGCATACGGATAATGAGGTGCTGACGTTTAATAAGAAAGACGTCTCAGTCTGCAGAAAACGGTTGATGTTTTTAATGCAGCCGTAACCTTTGTCAGCAACGAAAACGACATCACGCCCTAATTGCATGCGGCAGGAGTCCTGCAGAAAGTTTTTGACCGTAAAGACATCCGGTATATTTCCCGAATACATTTGATAGAAATAAGGCTCACCGCTTTTTTGATTGACCACCATCAGCATATTCAGCTGCTTCAAATCATCTCCGTCTTTATTTTTACCGTAAAAAGCTTTGCTCAGATGCTCCGAGTAGGTTGAAAAGGAGGTTGAGTCCAAGGCCCAAAACTTAGTAGCGAAATCATTAAGCGCTTCATCGCGTTGGGCAGACAAACTGCTTAACGTGCTTAAAAAAGCGTCAATTTGATGAGGTATAATACTTTGAAAGATACGGGTGACGGCACTTTTGCTTAAAGGGCGAGAATAAGGTAAACGGGTTTTACGGGCAAAAAGCTCGTAGAGCGTCATGGAGTTGCGCTGCTCCAGAATTAAGAAATACGCCAGCGACAGAATTTTTAAATGGTTTTTATATTTACTGAAAGTCCGCTCCAAAGCTTTGACTAAAGGCGTATCGGCAATGATGCCGTCTAAAAGCCAAGTGGCACCCGCCTGAAGTTTCTTTAAACGCATAGCTTCACGAACGGTGATTTTAGGTTGATCGTCATCCAGCTCCGGATCGTCTTTGAGCGTAAAAACGATTTTACCCTGCTCATTGCGTTTAGCATCTAATCCTTTCAACTCCGGATATAAAGCAATGAAGCTTTCTTTCCATTCAATGGGACCGACCTTACTGCCGCCTAAAATCTTGCCAATGGTTTTGGTAGATCCTTTCTTTCTAAATGAGCGTTTTTTGTCAGGATCCCACACGTTCTGATAAGTACAAAGATAATAAAATTTGCCGCTTTTATTGATAAGCAACGAGCCTAAGTCCGGAGCATTCATAATAAAATCTTAGATATAGATACTTATATTAAGTATCTAGTATAACAAGATTTAAATAGATAAGCAATAGATAATTAAGAGAAAACGGCTTAAATAAGCCGTTTAGAGAGGATTTTTAGAGTTACTTATCTAGATCCGCAACTTTTAAGTTTAAATCTTGTCTCTTTTTCATTTTATAGAATCAATAAGTCGTGAAACTTGCTCTACTACTTTAAACAATCTTTCAGCACTCATACAGAAGCGGGATTGAAAAGACATTTCCTCTCTTAATGACTTAAACTTCGGCTGGCATGCTGCTGCAAAATTAGGAGAACATAACGTAAAAGTTCCTTTTGAGCGGACCTTTACTTTACAGCATTAATAATTCACGACAGCTCCATATTCAAAAGGCTAACTTTTTTATATAGTCAGGTCTTAAAAATTAAGATAACTCTAAATTAGGGGTTTATATTTTTATCAAAACCATAAAAGCATATTTGTACTCTTAATTATCCACCCTAAAAATAATTTCACTGCATTCTTTTTTCAAATCTTTCCCAAACATATAAGATTCAGCAAAACTAATATAGTTTTTCTAAAGATTTTCTTGTTTGTCTAATTTATGGTCTTAAAGAACAACTCTTATTAAATAGGCTCTACTTTTTGTTCATATATTATTAAATAAGGAGACAACATGAAAAAGCTAAAAATCTTATTAAGCGCATGTTTTTTAAGTTCATGTATTTTTATGACCCTGCCTGCTGCGGCACAAGACAAAACATATCGTCCGGACACAGTAGTAACCGAGATAACAAATCGTAATTTTACTACTTTTGACGTTAAAGAGAACGTAAGGTTATATCGGGCATCTTTTAGTAATCAATACGGTCTTGAAATAGTAGGATACTTGTTTGTCCCTGCAACGATGCACGAAAAAGCTCAAGCTTTAGTAATAGGACATCCTATGGGAGCAGTCAAAGAACAAGCCTCCTGCGTCTATGCATCAGAACTTGCCTCCCGCGGATTTGTATGTTTAGCGGTAGATCAACAGTTCTGGGGAGAAAGCGGCGGAAATCCCCGTCACGGAATCGATCCTGATATGTATGCAGAAACATTTAATGCGGCTGTGGACTTCTTAGGAACCAGAGATTTTATTGATAAAGAAAAAATTGGCGCTATAGGAATATGCGGCAGCGGTAGTTTCGTTATCAGTGCAGCCAAAATCGATCCCAGAATGAAAGCAATCGCAACAGTCAGCATGTATAACATCGGAGAAATGCGCCGCAGCGGTATTAACCATTCTCAAGATCTTCAAACCCGTAAAAAAATCATTGAAGCTGCAGCAAATCAAAGATATTCAGACTTTTTAGGCGGAGAACAAAAATTAATCGGCGGATCTCCTTTTAAGGTAAATGAAAATTCGCCTTTATCGGCAAAATCCTCTTACTCTTTTTATCGGGGAAGAGGTGCTTTTATCCCTAAGGATGAAAAATTAGAGGAAAATACCAAATCGGATATGTCTACAAATATTAAATTTATGAACTTTTACCCGTTTAACGATATTGAGACTATATCCCCGCGTCCGATGCTATTTATCATAGGTGAGAATGCCCATTCAAAATATTTCTCAAAGGAAGCTTATGAGAAAGCCGGAGAGCCTAAAGAACTGTTTATGGTAAAAGGAGCCGATCACTTCGATCTTTATGACCAAAAAGAATTTATCCCTTTTGATAAACTGGAAAAATTCTTTAAACAAAATCTTTAAATAGATGTGAAAAATACTTTCTTAGTCTGACCTCTTTCTTGTTAAATAAAGTAAGCCTCATAAAATGGAGGCCTACTTTAAATGAAAAAGCTTACAGACTCTGTCTTAAAATCGCTTCAACATCACTTTCATTTAACGGAATAAACGCCTTGTGTAAAGGATTATAAGCACAAGCATGCTCTGCCATGGCCTTAAAGTGAGTATCATCTACTCCAATCTTTGATAAACCTTCAGGAACACCGATAGAAGCAAAAAACTTTTCTAAAGCAGAAATTCCTGCTTTAGCATCGGCATAAGCATCACCTGAATTTTCCACATGCATTACGTTATGCGCAAATTGGGCCAATTTATTGACGCTCTTGTCATTTAAAATATATCGCATTACCTTAGGAGTGATGATCGCAAGACCGATGCCGTGGGTAATATCATGAAATGCGCTTAATTCATGTTCTATGGCATGGCAAACGAAAATCGAAGGATCGTTGCCCAAAGAAGCCATGCGATTGCAGCCTAAAGTTGCAGCCCACATTAAATGAGCTCTGGCTTCATAATCATTACCGTTTTCCAAAGCTGCAGGCGTATATTTAATTACTGTTTTAAGCTCTGTTTCCAAGAACCCGTCACCGATATCATTAACCCCGGTCGTAAAATATTGTTCCATATAATGGGACATAATATCGCACGAGCCTGCTGTAGTCTGATATTTAGATACTGAGCAGGTATAGCTTGGATCAATAAAAGAAACCTTAGGCCACAAATGCGGATTTACCAAGCCCATTTTTTCATTGGTGCTTAAATTGGAAATTACCCCGCCGCAGTCAAACTCCGATCCGGTAGCCGCTATAGTAACTACGCAAATCAAAGGCAAAGCTTCTTTTACCAATGAAGAATTTTTAACCAAATCCCAGGCATCATCACCTGCATATTTGGCTGCAGCACATATAGCTTTTGAGCAATCCATCACCGATCCGCCGCCTACGGCAAGAACAACCTCTATACCATGCTGTTTACATAAAGCTGCGCCTTGATTAACACTTGTTACCCGAGGATTGGGATCTACTCCTGAAAGCTCAAATACCTCGCAGCCTTGCAACTGTTCTTTTATTACATTATATATCCCTGTTTTTTTGATCGACCCGCCGCCGTATACCAGCAGAACTTTGTCTCCTAATGCCTTTATTTCACTGCCCAGATTTTCAATAACGTTTTTTCCAAAATATAATTTAGTAGGAGCAAAATATGTAAAATTATGCATCTTTAACACCTCACGATTTAATTTCTTCTCGTAATATAAACTCACGTTAAAAAAGATTAAGGTCTAAAAATGCAAAATTTTTGCCTGATTTTATCTATGTTGTTTAAAAGGTTTTCTCTTTATCAAAAAAGTAAACGGCTAAGATCCCGTCATTTAGATAAGAGAGCATAAAGATTTATTCCTAAATTTTGATTCATTAGACTTAAGCCTAAATACGAGTTGTGATATAGATAATTGAAGCGAGAAAAACACCAAATGAATATGCTTTTTCCAAAATCAAACGCATTGAATTTTTCTTCAAGTTGTAAGCAAATCACTTCAAATGATTGTTTTGGGTTAGTTAATGATTTGAGCTATAAAGATTTTATTTAGCATATATTAATTAAGTAACATATTGTTATTTATTCGAGTTTCCGTGATAAAAATTTAACTCAAAGCCTTTACCGGAAAGACTTCAGCTTAATTTTTTATCTCGGAAAGTCGAGTTATTTAGAATAAATCATATCTACTAATTATTTTTCCGTCTTTAAAAATCTGATGTTTATAGTTCTATAAAAAAGGTTTTGCAATCTATATGTTTCTTGAAAACCGCGTTTTTATAGAATTTCAATGTTTTGTTATTTCTTTAATTTACATAAGGCAACCTACTCACTATGAAAAAATCACCCAAAGTTCTTAAGACAAGCAACTCCATTGCATGTTCCTTAAAGTTTTGGCACACGCTTAAAAAATAATTCCCTCAAGCCACGGCTTGTACCTTCTTTATTGCGTTTCCCTATGCTCAAAGAGATCTGTAAAAAAACTATTATTCAAAAAGTACCGCATCATTGAAGGCTTTACCTTTGCGATCTTTTTCCGAAACTAAAGGCATTTTTCCTAAGATTATCGGCCATTTTATGTCAAGCTCAGGATCGTCATAAGCAATGCAATGCTCTGTTTGCGGAGCATAATAATCAGTACAGGCATAAACAAAGTGGGCATGCTCTCCTGTCACAAAAAAGCCGTGCCCGAACCCCGGAGGAACCCACAATTGCTGACCGTTTTGTGCACTTAACGTCACTCCCACCCATTGCTTGAAAGTCGGAGAATTTTTTCTTAGATCTACGGCAACATCGAATACCTCACCTGATACGACTCTTACGAGCTTACCCTGAGGATGCGGATTCTGATAATGAATGCCGCGCAAAATATTATGCATCGAAAAAGATTCATTAATCTGAACGAACTTATATTGTCCGCCTATTGCTTTTTCAAATTCAGACAAACGAAATACTTCGGAAAACCAGCCGCGATTGTCACCGAATTTTTTATTAGTAATTAAGAGAACCTCAGGTATCGAGGTTTGTTCAATCATCATGTTATTCAAGTAATCCTTTGGCAAGATTGATTAAATATTGACCGTAATGATTTTTAGAAAGCGGTTTTGCCAGTTCTAATAATTCTTCTTTGTTTATTGTACCCAGTTTATACGCAATTTCTTCAGGACAGCCGATTTTAAGTCCCTGACGGCTTTCAATAATTCTGACAAAATCAGATGCATCCAAAAGCGACTCCGGAGTCCCCGTGTCAAGCCAGGCCGTACCACGGCTTAAAATTTCGACTTTAAGCTGTCCTTTTTTAAGATAAATCATATTCAAATCGGTAATTTCAAGCTCGCCACGCCCTGACGGCTTTAAAGTCTTGGCATATTCTGCAGCATGTTTGTCAAAGAAATAAAGTCCGGTTACGGCATATTGGCTCTTAGGCTCTTTCGGTTTTTCCTCAATGGAAATCGCTTCCATCTTGTCATCAAATTCCACCACGCCGTACCGCTGCGGATCGTTGACGCGATAGGCAAAAACCGTTGCTCCTTCCTTGTTTACGTCAATATTCTGCATTTTCTTATGCAGATTGGACGAGAAAAAGAGGTTATCGCCTAAAATCATGGCACACGGTGAATCTTTTATAAAATCCTCGGCAATGATTAGAGCCTGGGCAAGACCTTCGGGCTTTTCCTGCAGCGCATATTCAAATCTTATTCCCCATTGAGAACCGTCTTTTAACAGCTTTTGATACAAAGGGAGTTCATTAGGACCTGAAATAATTAAAATCTCGGTGATTCCCGCCGACATCAGCGTTGTTATCGGATAATAAATCATCGGCTTGTCATACACCGGAAGAAGCTGTTTATTGACCGTAAGCGTCATCGGGAATAAACGGCTGCCGGTGCCGCCGGCAAGAACAATTCCTTTTACCTGAGATTTCTTTATCATCAAATATTACTCCCTATGATTTTTCTGTATTTTAAATTAAATTTAAACTTATTTAAATAAGATAATTCAGTTCAACCTTAACAAAAACCTAAAAAAATTCGCTTTTGGCACAACAGAATTAAATATTGATTAAAAATAAACTTGCAAAAGGAAAAACTTTTGCTATAATCACAGGCCGTAATGTGATGAACACCTCATTACGTTGCGCACCCGTAGCTCAGCTGGATAGAGTAATCGGCTACGAACCGATCGGTCGGGAGTTCGAATCTCTCCTGGTGCGCCATCTACAGAATTCTTATCTTATCCTACGCACCCGTAGCTCAGCTGGATAGAGTAATCGGCTACGAACCGATCGGTCGGGAGTTCGAATCTCTCCGGGTGCGCCATCCGCTAGAAAAGTTCCTTATCAATGTTAAAATAACAGGCTGTAAAAAAGTCTTTCTATTAAACGGTTTTAGTCTTAAAATCGCACTACATTTTGCTTAGAACAAAAAGATCATAATGACAGCAACAAATTCAAAAAAAGAAGAAACATTAAAAGATCCGCCCAAAAACCTTGAGGCCGAGCGTAATCTTTTAGGCGCACTGATGCGTGACGGCACCTTACTTGCCGCAATAGGCAATGAAATCGGTCCGCTAAATCCCGATGATTTTGCATCAGAAAAAAATCGTATCATTTATTCATGCATTTTAAATCGCGCCTCATCTTCAGATGAATTTGATCCTACAGTCATCTGTTCTATTTTAGAAAATGAAGGTCTTTTAGACAAAGTCGGCGGCAAAGCCTATATTTCAGGTCTTATTGCCAATACGGCTCCAGAGTCTGTCGCAATTGAATACGCGCTTATCATCAGAAACAACGCCAGACGCCGCCGTCTTATCAGTGCTGCCGAAAAAATCAGCAATATGGGATATATGCCCGAAGGGCGCACTGTAGATGAACTTTATGATGAAGCTCAAGGCATTATTTTCAAACTTTCAGAAGAAAATGCCCATACCGATGCAGGTCCCGTCCCGGCCCTCACTCATGCGGTAAAGCTGCTGGAAAAAATACAGCATGATAAAGATTTAGGGCAGAGGATGACCGGGATCCCGTCAGGATTTTCCGAACTTGATGAGCTGACCTCAGGATTGCAGCCCGGTAGTTTAAACATCGTAGCCGCGCGCCCCGGTGTCGGCAAAACCTCTTTTTCCATGAATATCGTCGAAAATATTGCGATGAATCCGGATATTCATAAACCGGCATTGGTTTTTTCATTGGAAATGCCTGCCCAGCAAATAGTTTTACGTATGCTTTCTACTTTCGGCCGCGTCAGCATGCGAGAACTGTCCGAAGGCAAAGTCACGACTAATCAGTGGCACGACATCATTCGCAAGGTCGCAATGCTGACAGAAACTGATGAAAACAATGTTAAGCGCAACAAACTTTACATTGACGACTCAGGAGACGTTACTCCGCTTGAAGTCAGATCTCGCGCCCGCAAACTTGCGGCAGAACACGGCGGACTTTCCGTCATAATGATTGACTATATTCAGCTGATGAAAGGGCAGACTAAAGCAGAAAACCGCAGTCTTGAGGTAGGTGAAATTTCCCGTTCATTAAAATTGCTGGCCAAAGATTTAGAAGTTCCGGTTATTGCTTTATCACAGTTAAACCGTGAAGTGGAAAACCGTAAAGATCACCGTCCGATGAACTCCGATCTGCGTGAATCAGGATCTCTTGAGCAAGATGCCGACATGATTATGTTCCTGCACCGTGAAGCAACATATCACGGAGGCGGAGACGGAGAAGATAACGGCAAAGCTCTTTTAATCGTCAGTAAAAACCGTAACGGCGCAATTAAAGATATTGAATTGCAATTCCAAGGCGCATATACGGCTTTTTATGATAAAGCCAATACCGTTGCGATGATGGACGTCCCTCCTATTGACGACGTCCTTTTACAATAATAGGTACAAAAAAATGAAAGCAGCCACAGCTGAAATCAATACCCAAGCTTTAAAAAACAACATCGATATCATAAAAACTTATGTACCGGGTTCGAAAATTGTAGCTGTCGTTAAAGCCAACGCATACGGTCACGGTCTTTATCAAGTGGCATCCGCCCTCTATGAGAAGGTAGACGCTTTTGCCGTTGCCCGTCTTGATGAAGCTTTAAATTTAAGAGAGCAAGGAATAAAAAAACCGATTATCCTGCTGGAAGGCTTTTTTAATGAAGAAGATCTTCCTTTTATCGCCCGCTCAGAAATTTACACTGCCGTCCATGATATGGAGCAACTTGAAGCAATTGAAAGAGCAAAAGTGGAAAAACCTTTACATTGCTGGCTGAAAATTGATATCGGGATGCATCGTTTAGGAGCAGATCCTCAAGATGTCTTAAATATGAAAGAACGTCTTGAAAAATGTCCTAATGTTTTAAAGCCTATCGGACTCATCTCCCATTTAAGCGTTGCCGATACTCCGACTGAGACTGACTACAATATTGCGCAAATCAACTATTTCCGAGAAACAGCCAAACATTTTTCCGGAGATTTATGCCTTAGCAATTCAGCCGGAATCTTAGCATGGCCTGACTCGCATACTCCATGGGTGCGTCCGGGCATTATCATGTACGGCATTTCTCCATTTGAGGATAAAGTAGGATCCGATTTCGGACTTAAACCGGTAATGACTTTAAAAAGCTCAATTATTGCCATTCGCAAAGTTAAAAAAGGCGCTAAAGTCGGTTACGGTGCCGCTTGGACCGCTCCATACGATACCACAATTGGAATTGTAGCCACAGGTTACGGAGACGGATATCCGCGTGTTGCACCTAACGGCACACCGGTTTTGATAAACGGCAAATATGTTCCTACTGCAGGACATGTTTGTATGGATATGATGTTTGTAGATTTAGGACTTAATTCCCAAGATAAAGTCGGAGATGAGGCAATTTTATGGGGGAAAGGTCTTCCGGTCGAAAAGATTGCAAAACTTTGCGGCACAATTCCTTATGAACTGGTTTGCCGCGTGATGCCGCGTGTCCGCGTTGAATTAATTTAATTGCCTTTAATTACGAAAAAGCGGGGAAAACCCGCTTTTTCGTCTCTTCACTAAAACTTTTTATCAAAAAAGATCAGCGGCTAAAACCCCG
>NZ_GL831045.1:19281-33568 GCF_000188195.1 Succinatimonas hippei YIT 12066 | reverse complement strand
TCTCCGGCCATTAGGCCGGTGAGGATGTCAACTTACGATGCAGGAAGTTTACGCCGGTTTGCTCATAGCTGTAGGTGTTGATGAGTATTCTGCGCAAATACAGCTTGATCACTGTTCGATGCTTGGCGTTAAGTTTAGAGATATGGCAAATTTACTCTCTCCTGATGCTGTATTTTCTATGGAACAAAGTGCGGTGCCTCTGGATTTGGGATCTTTACTTGACTTGAAAGAAGACAATGCTTATGGATTGTGTATTGATTTTCATCGCTTTGAGAAGGGGTCGCATATGCAGTTTATTGATGCAAGAGGCAATGAAGTTTTTGAAATCACTCCTCCTGGCTCATATTCTGAGACTATGTCTTCTAACAAGCAGAATCCCGATTATATTAATATAATGAACGTAGCGCACAATCTTACCAGCACTAAGGCGCAGTTTATGCGTTTGATGCAGTGCTTAACACAAACGCCTTTGATTTTTGCGCGCTCTTATGCGTCTTTGTTCCCTGGGGTTATCATGTCAGAGCATGGCGGATATCCTGTAACGATCAAGGAACAAAATGACGGATCGGTCTTAGTCGGTATTCGATCCGGAGACAGATCTAATATGGACTTTAAAACCGAGATTAAAGTTAATATAGACGGCAGTCATGAGGTTTTAAGCTGCACTTTAAAGCGCAGAAGCTAATAACCTGAAAATATTGCATTGCTCAGATAAATATTAAAAGAAAGTGATTTTTAAGTCACTTTCTTTTTAGCTGCAAAAAAGAAGTTTAATTTTAATTTGTTATTTTAAGTTTTAGTCTGTTGTATGTTATTACGGCTATACTTAATAAGTTTTAAAAAGCGTGTGTACTACGGTAGATGTTATCTTAGTAATTTTAGGTAAGCTATCAGCAAGCAAGATCTCTCTTAATACTCTCCGAAGTTTTTGATCGGAGAGTATATCACTTATAACTGCTTGATTTTTATATTAATATGACAGCTTTGGATTTTTAGTTTCTAATCATCCCAAGGTATAGCATTGTCCGGATGTTCACCAGACCAAGCGCATAATGGGAGATTATTTAAATCAGACATTTCTTTTTCAGAAAGAGCAAAGTCAAATAACTTTTGGTTTTCAAGCATCCGTTCAAGATGCGTAGTTTTAGGTAAAGGCAGGACGCCTCGCTCTAAAGCATAACGTAGCAGGATCTTGGCTACGCTGCGGTTATGAGCTGAGGCAATCACTTTTACTAATTCGTTATTAATTAATCCGCCCTGGCCTAAAGGTCTCCAGGCTTCAACTAGGATACCGTGCTTTATAGAATAATTATAAGCTTCTTCTTGCAGATAACCAGGGTGAAACTCGATTTGATTGATGCAAGGAAGTATATCGCTTTGCAATGCAGCAAAGTGGTGAGGAAGAAAATTGGCTACGCCGATGGATCTTACTATACCTTCGGTGCGCATTTTGATGAATTCATTCCAAGTGACAGCTAATTTCTCTTGCCAGGAACTATCTTTCTTAGAAGCTTTAGGCCAATGGATAAGCAGTAAATCAATGTAGTCTGTTTGCAGATCCTGTAAAGAATTTTTAAGTGATAAGCGGGCTTTTTCAGGACAAAGATCGTCTTTCCATACTTTGGTCGTTATAAAAAGCTTTTCACGTGAAACCCCTGATTTTTTTATAGCTTTGCCGATGGATGTTTCTGATTTATACAAAGCTGCACTGTCAAAATGACGGAAACCTGAATTAATAGCATCAACGATAATTTGCTCACCGTTTTCGTTTTCTTTTATTTTCCAAGTACCGAATCCGACGCAGGGGATTTTGTTGCCGTCATTTAAAGTAAAAGTTGAGTTTATGTCGGTAAACTCTTTGGCTTGAGAAATGAAGTCTTTCATAATTTAATTTTTTCCTCAGTCATGAATTTCATTGCTGGGATAGCAGCCGAGAATCTTAATTTCTCCGGTTAATTGTTTCAGGTTGTCCATAATATTCTGCATGACGGGAGTATCAAGATTTGCTTCTACGTCAGCAAAGAAAATTTCCTCCCAGGTTTCTCGAGCATTGCGCTCTCGCGGTCTTGAATGCAGTTTTGTAAGATTAATATTGTTTTTACTAAATTCATTAAGAACGGAGATTAAAGATCCGGGAGTATATTTTTTAGTAGTAAAAATGATGGAAGTTTTAGCATCTACGAAGCCTGGAACCACAATGGGACTCATAGCTATAACGATAAAGCGCGTAAAGTTGTTGGGATTATTTGCAATGTCGGTTACCAAGGAATTTAAAGAATAGAATTTCGCTGCATTTTTACTTCCCAAAGCTGCGATTTTAGGATCGTTTAATCTTATTACTTCCTTCATGGCTTCTGATGAAGCACTGGTGTAATGAATTTTTACATTCGGCAGATGAATGTTCAGCCAATTGGAGCACTGCGTAACCGGCTGCGGATGGGAGTATATATCAGTAATTTCTTCAAGTCTGCCGCCGTTTACCGTGAGAAGAGAATGATCGATCGGATAAAACAATTCACCGACAATACGGGCTTTCATCATCTGAACGATATCCAGAACATCGTTAATGCTACCTGAACTTGAATTTTCTATCGGTAGAACTCCATATTCGGTTTTGCCGCATTCTACGTTTTCTACGATTTCCGCAAAAGAGTTGCAGCCGTATTCTTCAAATTTTCCCGCATAGCTCTCAAGATATTTATGTGCGGCAAGATGGGAATAGGTGCCGATTGTGCCTAAATAGGATACGGATGTACTGCGCTTTATATCTTTGTTGTTTATCTTATCCTGAATGTAGCATAGTTCGTAAGCTACGGTGTAGTCCATAATTTGGCGAAAAACTTTATTAATAAGAGACGGTGCAAGTCCCATTTCGGAACCTTTTTGCATTAGCGTGTTGAGCTTTTGTTGTTCTCTGTTTTTATCAGTTACCGGCTGATCGCGCTCAAGCTTGTAGTTTGCTATATCGTCGGCAATGGCTTTTCTTTGTTTTAACAGCTCTAATATTTGATTATCTACAGAGTCAATGCGATCACGGCATTCAGTGAGGTTTAGCATTTTTATTTATATCTCGCGGTAATGGGGAACAACAAAAACTAAAAAGGCGGCATATTGTGCCGCCTTCTAATAATAATCTTCTTATTCGCGCTTTGAAAGCAAACGCAGTATTTCAATATACAGCCAGCAGATAGTGACCAATAAAGAGAAAGCGTTGAAATACTCAAAGTATTTAGGCAAGCCTTGATCTACTGCCATTTGAATGTTTTCAAAATCAAGGATAAGGCTTAATGCCGCAATTAGGCAAACGACAAGTGAAATACCTATTGATACGGCACCGGTTTGGGGCAATAAAGCCATATTGAACAGGTGCATGACAAAATCAAGCAGATATAGAACGCAGATAGCACCTGTGGCTCCGACAACGACGGAACGGAAGCGAGCGGTCGGAACAATTAGTTTCATTTTCCACAGGACCAGCATTACCATTACTACGACGAAAGTTGACATTACGGCAGTAACGACGATGCCCGGATATTTCAGCTCAAACGCCATGGAAAGAGAGCCTAATGCTGCACCTTCAAGCACGGCATAAAGCGGAGCCGTAACAGGTGATGCTGTCGGCTTAAAAATAGTAATCATTGCAACAATGACTGCGGCAATGACGGAACCGTACATTAAGAAAGAAGGCAAAGCTTGGTTGGCGACGATATAACTTGCCGAATAAATCATGGAAAGATAGCCGGAAAGCAAAGTAACGGCTACTAAAATAATAGCTTTTGTGGTGGTTCCAGAAAGTGTTGCGGCAGCCTCAATACCGCCGAAATTATATGCACCGGCTTCACGGGTAAGTACACCTATGGCTGGATTTGATGATTGCATTTATTTATAGCTCCTAATGTGTTTATGAGATTATCTCGATTGTACTAAATAGGGACTATTAGTCAAATTTACAAGAAAAATATACGCGTAAATGCAAAAGAATCTCACAATTTTTGTTCATTCTGAAAACCATTGCGGATTGCATTTATCCATAACCATGGATAATGATTCAGCTGTTTCCTGCAGGTGCTGAATCATTGCTTTTTCCGCCAAGTCGGGATCTTGTTTTTTTAGTGCCTCAAGAACTTTACGGTGGGCTCGGCAGGTTTTGCTTATCGGTGTCAACTCAAATTCGATAGATAAAAAGCGCAGACGATCCATTGAGCCTTTGACTGTCTCAACAATGTCCCAAGCTTTGTCATAACCAGGCGCGGACAGGATTATGCGATGGAATTCATCATCAAGGCTAAAGTGCAGATGGACGTTATAGTCATCGGCAACATTTTCTTGTTTGTGGACATTTTCTTCAAGTAAAGCGATAACCTTATCATTAATGCATTCTGCAGTTTTACGAATGATTTTTGATTCAATTGCTTCGCGAATCACCGCGCCTTGCAGAACCTGACTTCTTGAAATACGTTTTACTCGGGTAGTTTTTTTAGGTTCAATCAAAACGAAGCCGTTTTCTGAAAGTTTAATTAAAGCTTCACGTACCGGCTGACGGGAAATATTGAATTTAGCCGAAACTTCATTTTCAGATAAATGATCTCCGGGCATAAGACGGCATTCAATAATGGCACGCTTTAAGAAGGCATAGATTTGACGACTTATAGGATCTACGGAATTTAAAATAAATTTTTCATCAGTTAAAAAAATATCGTTCACGTTTGTTCCCGCCTGCAAATAAAGTGCGATTAGTTTAACGTAAATTTAGCTTTTTTTACAGAAAGATAGGGACTAATGCCTGCAAAATCCGGCATTAGTATATGACTAAATGATCTGATCATATAAATAAATTTTATATCGCAGTACATTTTCTTTTTAAAAGAACACTCTCCTTTTGTCTTGTATTTATCAATAAAATTATCAATAAAAAATTTTATTTTGCAGTGAGTTTAGCTAAAAGAGGGCTGATCTATTTTTTAATTGAGATGCGTTATTGTGATCTTTATAACTATTAAGAAAAAATGATTACTAGTATTATTTAACAGTTAGACAAAACAATTTATTTCTTTAGGAGATTAAATTATGGGAAAGGGTTTAGTTTTAGCCGGCGAGCCTATGGGTCTTCTTATTGCACAGAGCGAGGGCCCTCTTGATTCTGTTTCAGGTTATTCCTTAGCTGTGGCAGGTGCAGAGTTCAATGTAGCAACCGGTTCTGCTCGTTTAGGTCATAAGACCGCTTATCTTACCAAGTTAGGCGATGATCCTTTCGGTAAGTTAATTGCCCGTACCTTAAGAAACAACAAGATTGATGATTCTTTTGTTATTTACACTAAAGAGCGTACTACCGGCTTTATGTTAAAGAGCAAAGTATCAAAAGGCGATCCTGAAATTTTCTATTTCAGAAAAGGTTCCGCAGCTTCTACTTTAAGCGCTGAAGATGTTGAGAAGATTGATTTTTCTTCATTCTCCCATATTCATTTAACCGGTATTCTTCCGGCTTTGACCGATTCGACCCGCGAAGCTGTTAAGCTTATGTTAAAGAAAGCTCGTGATGCCGGTTTATATGTTTCTTTCGATCCTAACCTTCGTCCGCAATTGTGGCCATCACAGGAAGTAATGGTTGAGTACATAAACGGACTTGCCGCTCAGGCTGATATGGTATTGCCGGGTGACGGAGAGGGCGCTATTTTATGCGGCACTACCGATCCTCACGAGATCAATAAGTTCTATCGCGGTTTAGGTGCAAAGACCGTTGTCACTAAATGCGGTCCTCGCGGTGCCTTGGTATCCGACGGTGATCAAGAATATATGGTTAACGGCTTTGTTATTGATAAAGTTGTTGATACCGTCGGAGCAGGTGACGGCTTTGCCTGCGGTGTTTTGACCGGACTTATGGAAGGTCTGCCGCTTGAAAAATGTGTGGAGCGTGCTTGCGCTATCGGTGCAATTCAATGTACATTTGTTGGTGACAATGAAGGTTTACCTACTCCCGAGCAGTTGAAGACCTTCATGGAAACTCACGCTCGCAGAAGTTAATTTTCACCTATTAAAGGAAAATCAAAATGTCTGAAGATATTTTTTCCAAGATTTCAGAATACGGTATCGTTCCTCTCATTACTTTAGACGATCCTAATGATGCCGTTCCTTTAGCTCATGCCTTGATTGAAGGCGGAATTCCTATTGCTGAAGTTACTTTCCGTACCTCAGCAGGCGGTGAAGCTATCAAACGTATTGCAAAAGAGGTTCCTGAACTTATAGTCGGTGCTGGTACCGTTCACGATATTGATCATGCTAAGGAAACTTTGGATAACGGCGGTCAATTCGTAATTACTCCGGGTTTTAATCGTGAGGTCGTTGATTGGTGCGTAAAGAATAATATGCCGGTATGCCCCGGTGTCGTTTGCCCGTCAGATATTGAAGAGGCAATGGGTTTCGGTCTTAAGACCTTAAAGTTCTTCCCGGCAGAAGCATATGGCGGTATCAATACTTTAAAGGCACTTCACGGTCCTTTTGCCGCAATTAAATTCGTTCCGACCGGCGGTGTCGGTCTTGATAATCTTACCGATTATCTTGATCAGCCTAACGTTGCAGCCGTAGGCGGAAGCTTCGCTCCCCCTTCCAAGCTTGTAAAAGCTAAGGATTGGGCTGGCGTAACCGCAGCATGCAAGGCCATTATGAATAAGGTCTTTGACTTTACCGTAGGCCATGTCGGTATTAATGCCGGAACTCCGGATAATGCCGAGAAGGTAACTAATACCATTGCTGCAATGTTTGATACTGATAAGCGTGATGCCGGACTTTCTTTCTTTACCGGTGATTTAGCTGAAATCATGAAGAATCCGTTTGCCGGTACTCACGGACACGTCTGCGTTGATACCCGCGATCTGACTCGTGCTCTTGCCATGTTGCGTCGTAAAGGCGTAGCTTTTGATGAAAACAGCTATGTTTATGATGCAAAGGGTAAACTCATGACTGTTTACTTAAAGGATGAAATCGGCGGATTTGCTTTCCACGTTCGTCAGCGTCCTGCAAAGTAATATAGGAATTCATTCTTAAAGGAAGGCTCGCTTGTTTTCGGCGGGCTTTTTTTTTAGATTTGTTTCGTAAGACTTTCGGTATTTCGCGTAAATTTTTTAGAAAACGATTTACTTGGCGGCATTATGATAAAATGGCCTAAGTTTATAATTTATAAATTAAATTAACTTTTTAAGTGTTTAGTATATAGAAGCGGAGTTCTAAGTGGTTACTTGGCATGACCTTATCGGTCCTCTTAAAAAAACGGAAAGTTTTCAGCATGTAATGTCTTTCGTTGCTCAAAGACGTGCTGCAGGCGATGTTATTTATCCTGCAGACTGCGATATTTTCAACGCTTTTAAATATACAAGTCCGGATAAATTAAAAGTAGTGATTTTAGGTCAGGACCCTTATCATGAACCGGGACAAGCTATGGGATTATCTTTTTCCGTACCTGTCGGCGTGCCCGTACCCCCGTCACTTAGAAATATTTATCGTGAATTAAAAGATGATATGCCCGGTTTTTCCATTCCGGATCACGGCTGCTTGATACCGTGGGCTCGTCAGGGAGTACTGCTTTTAAACGCGGTTTTAACAGTAAAAGCAGGAGAGGCTTTTTCTCATCATAATCAGGGATGGGAAATTTTTACCGACGGCGTAATCAAAGCTATTAATGATAACTGCGAGAATGTCGTATTTATGCTGTGGGGTGCTGCCGCACGTGCTAAATGCGCACATGTTGACAGAAGAAAACATTTGGTTTTAGAGTGTGCTCATCCAAGTCCTTTATCGGCAAATCGCGGCTTTTTTGGCTGTCATCATTTCTCAAGAGCAAATGCATATCTGCATGCACATAACAAGACGACAGTAAATTGGCAGCTTCCTCTTTATTTGGACGGAAGTGAAATTTTGTAAATTTTAGGCTCGATTTACATAATCATCAGACTTAATTGTGAGTTAAGCATAGAGTTTAAATAAACGGTTCTTCATCTTATCAGAGCAGTGAAGGGCCGTTTTAGTTTTAGAGGATGTTGCGGCTTTTGTCTTTAGCTGTTTTTCGCATTTTAATCTCTCTTAAAAGCGGAATATCTGCTTTTTTAGAAAATTGGCTTGCATTTTTTCTTCTTGGTCTTTGCCAAATATTTTTCTACCTTCGTAAACTTTTTAAATAAGTTGTCCTCAGACATTATCCATTCTTCTGCTGAAATCTGATTTTCTATTTTTGTGAATTTGTACACGTTTTTTTTAAACAAACAATTTATACTTGTTTGTAAGTTGTCTGACAAGCTGCGCAAATTATGAAAATAATCAAAACCTCGGTTACTCAGCAAATAATTGAATATATCAAAGAGAATATTCAAAACGGCTCATGGAAAGTAGGAGAAAAAATTCCTTCCGAGCCGTCGTTGGTTGAGGAATTAGGGGTTAGCCGCGCTTCCTTGCGCGTGGCTATTCAGCAATATGTTGCTTTAGGAGTTTTGCGATCCGAGCAGGGAAAAGGGACTTTTCTGGAAAGTTCCGATTTGGATGCAGTTTTGGGCAATAAAAATTCTATTTCCTTTAGTGATTTTTCCAATATTGAAAAGGTTCTTGAATTTCGTCGTATTCTTGAACCTGAAGCCACATATATGGCAGCCAAAAAGCCCAAGGAAGATCTTGATAGGCTTATTTCAATTTTGAGAAAAAATTATGAGGTAATGGAAAAAAGCGTCGGCAAGGCTGCGGATTTTATTGCGGCAGACATGAATTTCCATCGAGAGATAGCTTTTGCTTCAGGTAACGAGATCATCGGAAATACTATAGCCTTTGTTTTTGCCAATACTTTTAAATGGCATCAACAAATTAACGATTATTTCGGTTTTACCGACGGTATATGGTTTCATAGCGAGATTTTAAAAGCTTTGGAATCAGGAAATGCCAAGAAAGCTAAAAATCTGATGGAACGACATATGACGCATGCTATTGATGAGCTTAATGCGCAAAAAGATTAATTTATAAATTTTAACTTGTATTATCAGTCATTACTTGTATGACAACTGACAAGATATTTTAATACAGGAGCTAAGATGAGCGTTTTGATTAAAGATATTGAGGTCTTCAGTACCGCACCTGAGGGCATCAATCTAACCGTGGTTAAGGTTTTAACCTCCGTTGACGGTTTGTACGGCTTGGGATGCGCAACTTTTGCTTACCGTTATAAAGCTGTAGAAACTTACATTCGCGAATATTTGCGTCCGCTGATGATCGGCAGAGATGCTGAAGCTATCGAAGAAAATTGGGCTTTGATGCATCAAAACGCATATTGGCGTAATGGCGGTGTAGAGAACAATGCTATCGCCGGTATCGATCTTGCTTTATGGGATATCAAAGGCAAGCTTGCCAATATGCCTTTGTATCAATTGTTCGGAGGTGCTGTTCGCAAGGGAGTTCCGGTTTATCGTCACGTAGACGGCAATACTGTAGATGAGATTGTTGATCAGGTCCAATATTATCAGAGTCTCGGTGTTAAGCATTTACGCGTCCAGTCAGGCGGATATGGCGGCGGTCTTGAGGTTAAAGCACCAGCAACTGCTCCGGAAGGTGCGTTGCCCGGCATATATTTAAATTCACGAGAATATATCCGCAAAACCGTTAAATTATTCGACGATTTACGTTCTCGTCTCGGCTATGGCATTGATTTGGTTCACGATGTGCATGAGCGTATTGCTCCCAGTGAGGCTATGGTTCTTGCCCGTGAATTAGAGCCGTATAAATTGTTTTTCTTAGAAGATCCGCTGCCGCTTGATCAAATCGAATATTTTGAGCAGCTGCGTGCTTTGACTACTACACCGATTGCCGAGGGTGAACTCTTTAACAATTGCGCTGAATATAAGACTTTAATCTGCAAGCGTCTTATCGATTTTATTCGTGTTCATATTACTCAGGTAGGCGGTATAACCCCGGCTCGTAAGCTTGCAATTTTTGCCGAGCAGTTCGGCGTACGTACCGCATGGCACGGTCCGGGTGATATGTCTCCTTTAGCTCATGCCGCTAATATCCATATCGACATGGCAGCGCGTAACTTCGGTGTTCAAGAGTGGTCGGGTATTGAACCGCCTAATTTCGTAATTCAGGAGTTAAGCCATAAGAAAGGTGCTTTGCTTGAGGTCTTTGACGGCTTGCCTGAATTTAAGAACGGATACGTCTATCCGAATAATCGTCCGGGACTTGGCATCATTTTCAATGAGAAGGAGGCTGCAAAGTATCCTTGCAATGATGACGTTACTACTTGGACTCAGACCCGTGCCCAGGACGGTTCTTTGGTATTGCCTTAATTTGTCAAATAAAGGGAGTTGTTTATGAAATATAAACTGCTGATGGGAGCGCTGGCATTGTCCTGTGTTGCTGCTCTCTCAGGTTGTTCGCAGGATGACGGCAAGATTGTTATCCGTATGGCCCAGGCTTCTGCAGCTGACGGCGCTATCGGTCTTTCTATGGATAATTTTGCCAAAGATGTTGAGGAAAAGAGCAACGGCCGCATTGTCGTTCATACTTTCCATAACGGCCAGCTCGGTACCGAGCGTGAAAATATCGAAAGCGTACAGATGGGAAATCTCGATATTGCGGTAGTCAATCAGTCAGTATTGGTTAACTTTTTCCCGGATATTGCAGTATTCGATTTGCCTTATACCATTACCTCGGCAGAACACGCCGATAAAGTATTTTTAGGTGAAATAGGTCAGTCTTTCCTTAACAAACTGCCTGAAGTTCGGCTTCACGGATTGGCAATTTGGGAATCAGGTTTCCGTAATTTGACAAATTCAAAGCGTGAAGTTAATACCGCAGATGATGTAAAAGGTCTGCGTATTCGCGTTATGGAAAATAAAATTCATCAGGATTTGTGGGGTGCCTTAGGTGCAGATCCTGTTCCTATGTCTTGGTCCGATGCTTATACCGGTATGCAGCAGGGAGCTATTGACGGACAGGAAAACCCGGCTACCGTTATTGATAAGAATAATGTGGTTGAAGTCAATAAGAACATGGCTATGACAGAACACTGCTATTCAACCGTGTTTCTTGTTATGGCTCCTAAAACTTGGGATCGCTTAAGTCCTGAGGATCAGAAACTTATTACTGACTGCATGAATAAGGCTAGCCTTGATGAGCGTGCTTTAAGCCGCAAGATGGATAAGGAAGCAATCACCACTTTGGAGAGCAAAGGCATGGTCGTAACTTATCCTGACAAGTCTTTGTTTATTGAGAGATCAAAGCCGGTTCGTGAGTTTTACAGCAAGGATTTCCCGGAGCTGGCGGCAAAAATTGAAGCTTTAGCTAATTAAGGTGGAGATGAAAAATGGAATCTTTTCGCAATATTTTTAACAAGCTGCAATGCTTTTCCAAGCATTTGATAGCTTTGTGCATGGTTATCATGATGACGGTAATTTTCGTTCAGACTATGACCCGTTACGTGGTTTTCTACTCTATTCCGTGGTCTGAGGAGCTGTCACGTTACTTGTATGTAACTTTAACTCTTTTGGGCGTAAACCTTGCAGTTACTTCAAAGCAATTAGTGAGAATCGATATTATCGATAATTTTGTCAAGGGCAATACTCTTAACGTTATAAGATGCGTATTAGCTTTTGTTATTACCGTCATCTTCTTTTACAGCTCATTCGGCATGATTGACGTATCTCAGTATCAGCATTCCCCGGCTTTAGGTATCTCAATGCAGATAATGTACGTCATTTTGGGAATTGGCTTTTTTATGTCCGCCGTCGCCTGTTTATTTGAATTGGTTGATGCCTTAAAAGACGGCAAGAAACAAGGTTCGGAGGAATAATCATGGATTTAGCTGCAATTTTCATGCTGCTTACCCTTGTCATTATGATGGTAATCGGCATGCCAATCACCTGGTCATTGGGTGGAGCAATCATCATGGCATTGATGATTGATCAGGATTTGTCTTTGGCGCTTATTACCCAAAAAATGTTCTCAGGATGCGATAACTTCTCAATGCTTGCTTTGCCGGCATTCTTCCTAGCCGGTGATATTATGGCCAAAGGCGGATTGTCAAGACGATTGGTTGCTTTTGCAGATACCTTGGTAGGATGGATTTCCGGCGGTATTTCACTGGTATCAATTGTTGCTTGTACTTTCTTTGCTGCAATTTCCGGATCTTCCGTCGCCACTACAGCAGCAATCGGCGGACTAATGTATCCTGAGATGGTAAAACGCGGTTATCCTAAAGATTATTCAGCTGCAGTTCAGGCAATCGGCGGTACCTTAGGTATTGTTATTCCGCCTTCAACCGTATTCGTTATTTACGGTAATATCACCAATACATCAGTTGCCAAACTCTTAATGGCAGGTGTGATCCCCGGTGTTATTTGCGGCATCGCCTTGTGTGTCTGGGCCTATATTAAAGCTCGTCGTGAGAACTTTCCTCGTTCAGCAGAAGGCTTCTCTTTCATGCGCTTCTTAAAATCTTTTAAGAGTGCAGTTTGGGCTTTGTTAATGCCGATAGTTATTTTAGGCGGTATTTATGCAGGTATTTTTACTCCGACAGAGTCAGCTGTAGTTGCCGTATTCTACGGATTCTTTGTTTGTCTCGGTATTTATCGTGAGCTTTCCGGTAAAGACACATGGGAAATTATTTGTCAGTCATCAATTACCACTGCTAACATTATGTTCCTGGTAGTTACTGCACAGATGTTCGGTTATTTATTAACCTATTATCGTATTCCGATTTACGTTACGGAAGCATTCATGGCGATTGCCAGCTCTCCTGCCGTATTCATGATGCTGATCGTTGTCTTGCTCACAATTTGCGGTATGTTCATCGAAGTCGGTGCTACTAACCTGATTTTAGGCCCGATCCTTGCACCTATTGCTATTCAGTTCGGTATTGATCCGGTTCATTTCGGTTTGGTATTCGTCTTCTTGCTCGCAATGGGCCAGGCAACACCGCCTTTCGGAACTACACTGTTTGTCGCGTGCGGTATAAGTAAGGAGCCTGTGGCGAGAGTTTCAAGAATGATCCTTCCTTTTGTGATTGTTGAACTTTTGTGCGCGATTTTATTTGCTTACGTGCCGTCTCTTTCAACTTTCCTTGGTGAATTCATGAGTTAATAAATTTTAAGGAGATTTATTATGCATAAGTTGTTTGATATTGAAGGTAAAAAGGCTATTGTTACCGGTGGTACCCGCGGTTTGGGCTACGGCATGGCTGAAGGATTGATGGAAGCCGGCTGCGAGGTGGTTATTGTAGGCACTTCCGACAAGGTTTATGACGTTGCAAAAGGCTTTTGTGATCGCGGTTTCAAGTGCCACGGTGTTAAAGCTGATTTAAGCAAGCGTCAGGAAGTTTTTAAATGCTTTGATGATTGCTTAGCTTCATTAGGCGGTGATTTGGATATTCTTGTTACTGCTCACGGTATTCAGCGTCGCCACAGCGCCGAAGTATTCCCGGAGAATGAGTGGGATGAAGTTATTAATGTCAACTTAAATTCCGTATTCTTCTTATGCCAGAAAGCTGCAAATGTAATGCTTAAGAAAGGCTATGGCAAGATAATTACCATTGCTTCCATGGTCTCGTGGTTCGGCGGTCAGACTGTTCCTGCATACACTGCGGCAAAAGGCGGTGTAACTCAGCTTACTAAAGAATTATCCAATGACTGGATTGACAGAGGTATTAATGTAAACTCTATCGCTCCTGGCTATATGGCAACAGAGATGAATGCAGCATTGCTTGATAAGAATAATCCTCGTTATCAGCAGATTACTGATCGTATTCCGGCTCATCGTTGGGGTACCGGTGATGATATGAAAGGTGCCGTTATTTTCTTGGCCTCTCATGCCAGCGATTACTTAGGCGGAGCCATTATTCCGGTTGACGGCGGATATCTCGTCAAATAATTACATATAAAGCCCTCCATAAAACCTAAAGACCTTAATTTTTAACAATTAAGGTCTTTTTTATGCTTTGATTAAGATGTTTTTTATAAAAAAGCTAAATAAATATTTAGTTTTTCAAAATTATTATTTAAAAAGTCATAATTGAATTAACTTATGTGAGTATGCGATATCGTTGACATCCTCACCGGCCTAAAGACCGATGATTCCTACCGCTAAACAACAATAGAGCTACTGTTGTAAGCTTCGGCGGGTTCCTGCTGCCGACCTCTAACGAGGTTCGCTTGACAGGCCATCCGGGCAAGTCCTGCCCTTGTTTTGTGTCGATTTAATGTCCAGCAAATACAGACTTGGTTTTTGTCCGAATTTGTGAGACTTTATCTGACAGCAGTATAGC